>NZ_JBIUSS010000040.1:0-71686 GCF_044741445.1 Kitasatospora sp. NPDC088160
CCACCAAGCCCCACTCGGCATCGGAGAGTTCATGGCGACGTATCACCACACCATGATCCACTAGCCAAGATCACTTTGACGACACTGCCTAGGGCGGTGACCCGCGGCTCGGTGGTGATCGTGAATTCCTGTGACCGACTGTCGTGCCTCGGGTCCTCGCCGATCGTGCAGGACCAGATCGGGTTGGACGCGGTGGTGACCTGCTGCGGCATGGGCCACTGGGCCTCGGGGTTCTTCGCGGGTGCGAACCCGGGCAGGCCGCAGAGGTTGGCCCAGTCCGGTTCCGTCTGGGCCGCCTTCGCCGACAGGCTCTTCGGTGCCGGAAGTGTCCGGTCCGCGCACGAGCGGGCCTTGGCCACACTGTTGGCGAAGGCCACGGCCAGGCGGGCCCTGGCCTCGTCATGGCCCGCCTCGCTGGTGCTCACCTCGGCACGTACGCCCTTCTGGCACGCCTCGGGGAGCACGGCCCACGCGGCGCCCGGGGTGACCGAGCCGGCCGATTCGCCGGAGAACAGCCGGGCATCCGACGCGGCCAATGCGCCCGGGCCGTCAGCGGTGTTGAGGACGATGGTGAACCGCACGACCTTCTTGGAGGTCTCGAACAAGCCGGAGCTGACCGTGGCGGAGCAGCTGTTCCCGGTGGAGTTCTTCGTCGCCGAGTAGCCCTTCTTGTTCTCACTCATCGGTCCGGACCCCAGCAGGTCGTGCACCTGCTCCGCTGTGGCCGCTCCGTCGCACACGCTGTCGGGCCCGCCGATGTTCGTCAGCCGGTACAGCGCGAAGCCCGCCGCCCCTGCCAGAGCGAGGGAGAATGCCAACAGCACCGCCGTCAACCGCACCCGCAGGGCGCGCGTGGTGAACCCGCGCCGATTGAGTGCCGCGTCGACCTTGCCGGCCAGTCCTACGGCGTCGTCGGGACGCCCGCTCTTGCTCTTGCTCTTGGTCTCCATAGTCCTCACGCCCTGCCGAACACGGTGCGATAGGTGGTGTCGATTCCGTTGTTGTAGGCGGATCCCGCGGTCCTCTGGAGCTGCTGTGGCACGCCCCCGTCGAGGTCCATGGTCTGATGGTCGACTCCGGACATGATCAGCTTGTAGTCGATCATCGCCTTCAGCTGCTGCTGTCCTGCCGAGAAGTGGGAGCTCAGGTTGTCCTGGAGCTTGCTGTCGATCTTGGCCTTGGCGGCGTCGGCGTAGGTGGCCGTCCCGATATCGGCGTAGCGCTGCGCGATGTCGCCCACACCCGGAATCAAGTTCAAGGGTGTGCCGAGCAGGTGGTAATTCATCTTCGCCTGCCAGTCCTGGGCAGACTTGGCGGAGTCCGCGTGGTCGACGACGGAGTCGGCGTACACCGCGTCGAGCGCGCCGAGAGTCCTGCCGGACTCGTGGACGAGGGCATCCAGTCCGTGGTTCACACCACCCGTCGCATCGGGCTTCACCGCGTCGGGGCCGTACCCGTCCAGGCGGCGGGCGATCTCCTGGGTCTCGGCGTGCTGGATGACGGCGAATGCCGCCGGGTCCTCGACGGTGCCTCGGATCAGGCGCAGCAGCTGCTCGCGGTTGACGGTGAGCCCGTCCGGCTGGGACGCGCCGTACAGGTCCTTGCCGAGGATCTCGTGCGTGTCCGCAGCGTAGTCGGCGATCATGTCGGCCATCGGCCGACGGAGTCCGGCCGGAAGGGACGTCTTGTCCCCGGGGCCGGTGCCCGCGAACGACTTCATCGTCTCGTCCATGATCTGCGACATGACCTTGTCGTGCGGGCGGACGACCGGTTGGTCGCTGTGTGGGTCCCGACCGGTCGTGGCCGCCTCCAGGGCATAGCCGAATGCGCTACGGGAGGGAGTGAAGTCGGCGGGAACGTTCTGCTCGTTTCCCTGGAAGGGCCACTTCCGGTCGTGCAGCAGGTAGTCCAGGTTCTTGCTCTTCCCGGGGTCGAAGAAGTCCTTCGACGCCTCGGGGTTGCGGCTGAACGCGTTCATCAGACCGCCCATCGGGTCGGACTGGTCGACCCGGCCGTTCCAGTTCGGGCCCCAGAGGTCCTCGCCCTTGGCCTTGCTGGTGCGCTCGTAGTCGACCAGGTCGTTGCCGACCTTGAGCAGGAACGCCTTGTCGTACGTCCCCTTCGCCCCCATCAGCGCCGTCAGCGCCGGGTAGTTGTCGTTGAACCCCGCCGCAGAGCCTCCCGGGCGGCGGGCGGCGGCCAGCAGGCCGTCCTCCCAGGCCTTGCCCATTCCTCCGTCATGGGTGGCCGTGGCGAGCACCACCGACAGGTTGCCGTAGACGTCCTGGTAGCCCTTGGCGTTGTGGTTGCCGTGGGCGAGGCCGTCGTAGACCTTGCTGTACTCCAGCAGGGCGTCCGGGCCGGTCTTCCCGCCGTAGTCGAGGCCGTTGAGCAGCGTGGTGGAGAAGTCCTTGTTGCCCGCGTTGGCGGCCATGATGTCCTGCAGTTGCTTCAGCTGCGGATCGCTGAGGCTGCCGGCCTTGGCCATCAGGTCCTTGGCCCGGTTGGCGTCGGCGATCGGGCCGCCGCCGTAGGGCGTGGGGTTGAAGGCCGTGGTGCTGGTGCCGATGTCGCCCTGGAGTGCGGCGGTGGCCCGCCGGTCGGCGGAGTCGGCCTTCTCGACGGCCTTCGTCAGCCGGGCCGCGATGGCCTCGGCCTTGGCCGCGAGCGTCTGAGCCAGCTTCTCGCCGTCGGGGTCGTTCCTCGTCTCCTTCGGCAGGGTCCAGTTGACCTGGCCGTCCGCGGCGACGGTCATGTTGTCGCTCTGGGCGTCGTGGATCGCCGTGTCGAGGTCGCGGCGGGCGGCGGCGAAGTCCTCGGCGGCGGTCTTCATGATCGCGGCGAGGGCGGTGGCGACGGCCGAGGCCTGCTTGAAGTCGCCGTCGACGGTCTGGAGCACCTTGGTCGCGTCGTCGGCCGCCGCGCCCTTCCAACCGGCCCGCTGCGCGGTGCTGGTGAGGTCCTTGGCGACCCGGCCGTCCAGGGCGGTGAGGGCCTTGGCGACGCCGGCCCAGGCTTCGGCGGCGTCGGTGATCCCGGAGAAGTCGGCCTCGTGCAGTTCCTTGAAGGACACCATGTGTCCGGGTTCCCCCTTCTGGTCTTCCAACTGCTGTTCTTCTGGGACCAAACAGGGCCAAACAGCGCCTAGCGGCCCGCGCGGAGGTCGGCGGCGGTCGCGGCTTCGTTGGCGCTGTAGGACTGCCGGGTCCTGTCGAGGTTGCCGGCGGCCTTGCCGAGCGTGTCGTGCAGGGCCTTGCACTGCTGCATCCAGCGCTCGGTGCAGCCGGTGAGGGCGCCGCCGAAGGAGAAGCCGCGGATCCTGGTCGACGCGGTGCTCGCGTACTCGGTGAGGCTGTGTGCGCCGGGCCCGGCCTTGCCGTTCGCGTTGTCGAGGTCGGTGGCGATCTGTCGGGCCATCCCGGCCGAGGCGTTGAGTTCGTGCGGGACGTCCAGCCGGGTGGTCACCAGACCCGGGGCGAGGACGGGCGCGGGCACGTTGCCGCCACCGGACTGGACGGGTGGGGCGTACGGCGCGGTCCTGGCCGAGCCGGGTGCCGGAGCCGAGGCCGGCGAGACCGGCCCGGTGGTGAAGTACGGGCTAACCATGTGTGTGCAACTCCTTCTCGTCGAGAAGGGGTCAATCCCCCTGTGGCATGACGACGGTACAGGGACCCTCCGTCAGTGCACTGACGCACCCTCCGTGTTCGCGGTCGCACGGCGGGTGGATGGGGGAGGAGGTCTTGTTACCGGCGGGTCGCTTCCCTATCATCACGGGTGTTACAGCTTTACTGTCAAACCCAGAAGGGTTCTGCAGCCAGTGCGTGACACGAGCAGTCCGCCGGGCGCCACGGCCGCCGGCCCCGGCCCGTTGGCGGGGGTGCGGGTGGTCGAGCTCGCGGGGATCGGGCCGGGGCCGTTCGCGGCGATGCTGCTGGCCGACCTGGGCGCCGACGTGGTGCGGGTGGACCGGCCGGATCCGTCGCCGCTGGGCATCGACCCGGCGTACGACGTGACCAACCGGAACAAGCGGTCGGTGCTGGTCGACCTCAAGTCCCCGGCGGGGCCCGGCCTGGTGCTGGACCTGGTCGAGCGGGCGGACCTGCTGATCGAGGGCTACCGGCCCGGGGTCGCGGAGCGGCTCGGGGTCGGGCCGCAGGACTGCCTGGCCCGCAACCCGGCGCTGGTGTACGGGCGGATGACCGGGTGGGGGCAGCAGGGCCCGCGCGCCGCCAGCGCCGGGCACGACCTCGGGTACGCGGCGGTGGCCGGGGTACTCGGCCTGGTCGCGGGGCCGGGCGGGCCCGAGGAGGCGCCCGGCATCCCGGCCAACCTGCTGGGCGACTACGCGGGCGGCTCGCTCTACCTGGTCGTCGGCCTGCTCGCCGGGCTGCAGCACGCCAGGAGCACCGGCGCCGGCCAGGTCGTCGACGCCGCGATCGTGGACGGCGCGGCGCACCTGTCCAGCATGCTGTGGGGGCTGCTCGCGGCCGGCCACTGGCAGGACCGCCGGGGCGCCAACCTGCTGGACGGTGGCGCGCCGTTCTACGCGGTCTACCGGGCGGCCGACGGCGGACACCTGGCCGTGGGGGCGCTGGAACCGCAGTTCTACGCCGAGTTCGCCCGCCTGCTGGACCTCGGCCCGCAGGCGCCCGGGCAGTACGACCTGGCCCGCTGGCCCGAACTGCGGGCCCTGATCGCCGACCGCTTCGCCACCCGGACCAGGGCCGAGTGGGAGGCCGTCTTCGCCGGGTCCGACGCCTGCGTGGAACCGGTGCTGACGCTGCGTCAGGCAGCCCGGGAGGAACACCTGTTGGCGCGCGGCACCTATGTCGAGGCGGGCGGCGTCACCCAGCCCGCCCCGGCCCCGCGCTTCTCCGCCACCCCCGGCACGCTGCGCCGCCCGCCGGCCCGGCCGGGCGCGGACACCGCCGAAGTGGCCCGCGACTGGGCCGTCCCATCCCTCAACTCCGATGCAGGACAAGGAGCGTAGCGTTGCAGCGCGAGATCTTCACCGAGCAGCACGAGGACTTCCGGGCCGCCGTGCGGGCCTTCCTCGCCAAGGAGGTGCTGCCGCACTACGACCGCTGGGAGAAGGCCGGCATCGTCGACCGCTCCGCCTGGCTGGCGGCCGGCCGCCAGGGCCTGCTCGGGATGGCCGTCCCCGAGGAGTACGGCGGCGGGGGCGCCCCGGACTTCCGCTACGCCGCCGTGCTGGCCGAGGAGTTCGCCCGGGCCGGCGCCTCCGGGCTGGCCGTCGGCCTGCACAACGACATCATCGGCCCCTACCTCACCTCGCTCGCCACCGAGGAGCAGAAGCGCCGCTGGCTGCCCGGCTTCTGCAGCGGCGAGCTGATCACCGCGATCGCGATGACCGAGCCCGGCACCGGCTCCGACCTCCAGGGCATCCGCACCCAGGCCGTCGACCGGGGCGACCACTACCTGCTCAACGGCGCCAAGACCTTCATCTCCAACGGCATCCTCGCCGACCTGGTGGTCGTGGTCGCCCGCACCACCCCCGAGGGCGGCGCGCACGGGCTGAGCCTGCTGGTGGTCGAGCGCGGTACGCCCGGCTTCGAGCGCGGCCGCAACCTGGACAAGATCGGCCAGAAGGCCCAGGACACCGCCGAGTTGTTCTTCGAGGACGTCAGGGTGCCGAAGGCGAACCTGCTCGGCGAGCTCAACGGCGGCTTCGTCCACCTGATGCAGAACCTCGCCCAGGAGCGGCTGACCATCGCGGCCGCGGCGATCGCCGGCGCCGAGTACCTGGTCGAGATCACCACCGACTACGTCAAGCAGCGCGAGGCCTTCGGCCGCCCGCTGGCCAAGCTCCAGCACGTGCGTTTCGAGATCGCCGAACTCGCCACCGAGTGCGCCGTCACCCGGGCCTTCGTCGACCGCTGCATCACCGAGCACAACCGCTACGCGCTCACCCCGGTGGACGCCTCGATGGCCAAGTGGTGGGCCACCGAACTGCAGAAGCGCACCGCCGACCGCTGCCTCCAGCTGCACGGCGGGTACGGGTACATGAGCGAGTTCCCGGTCGCCCGGGCGTTCACCGACGGCCGGATCCAGACCATCTACGGCGGCACCACCGAGATCATGAAGGAGATCGTCGGCCGGTCCGTCCTCGGCTGAGACCTCCCGCGAAACCCCCTGCCCCGAAAGGCGTTTGACCGTGACCACCGAAGCGTACGTCTACGACGCGATCCGCACCCCGCGCGGCCGGGGCAAGGCCACCGGCTCGCTGCACGGCACCAAGCCGATCGACCTCGTCGTCGGCCTGATCCACGAACTGCGCAACCGGCACCCGGAGTTGGACCCGGCGGCGATCGACGACATCGTGCTCGGCGTGGTCAGCCCGGTCGGTGACCAGGGCTCCGACATCGCCCGGATCGCGGCCATCGCGGCCGGCCTGCCCGACACGGTGGCCGGCGTCCAGGAGAACCGCTTCTGCGCCTCTGGCCTGGAGGCCGTCAACCTGGCCGCCGCCAAGGTCCGTTCGGGCTGGGAGGACCTCATCCTGGCCGGCGGCGTCGAGTCGATGTCCCGGGTCAAGATGGCCTCCGACGGTGGCGCCTGGTTCGCGGACCCGATGACCGCGTACGAGACCAACTTCGTCCCGCAGGGCATCGGCGCCGACCTGATCGCCACCATCGAGGGCTTCTCCCGCACCGACGTGGACGCCTTCGCCGCCGAATCCCAGGCCCGCGCCGCCAAGGCGCAGGCGGACGGCCTGTTCGACCGCTCGGTGGTCCCGGTCCGCGACCGCAACGGCCTGGTCGTGCTGGAGCGCGACGAGTTCATCCGTCCCGGCACCACCGTCGAGACCCTGGCCGGCCTCAAGCCCTCCTTCGCCGGCATCGGCGAGGCCGGCGGCTTCGACGCCGTCGCCCTGCAGAAGTACCACTGGGTCGAGGCCATCGACCACGTCCACCACGCCGGCAACTCCTCCGGCATCGTCGACGGCGCCGCGCTCGTCGCCATCGGCAGCCGGGAGATCGGCGAGCGGTACGGGCTGCGCCCGCGCGCCCGGATCGTCTCCGCCGCCGTCTCCGGCTCCGAGCCCACCATCATGCTCACCGGCCCCGCCCCGGCCACCCGCAAGGCGCTCGCCAAGGCCGGGCTCACCGCCGCCGACATCGACCTGGTCGAGATCAACGAGGCCTTCGCGGCGGTCGCCCTGCGCTTCATCCGCGAACTGGGCTTCCGGCCCGAGCAGGTCAACGTCAACGGCGGCGCGATCGCCCTCGGCCACCCGCTCGGCGCCACCGGCGCGATGCTGCTCGGCACCGTGATCGACGAGTTGGAGCGGCGCGACCTGCGCTACGGCCTGATCACCCTCTGCGTGGGCGGCGGCATGGGCGTCGCCACCATCGTCGAGCGCATCTGACCCACTGTCCCTCGGATCCCCTCGGAGACCCTGAACTCATGAGCGACACCACCACCATCCGCTGGGAGCAGGACCAGGACGGCGTGGTCACCCTCGTCCTCGACGACCCGACCCAGTCCGTCAACACCATGAACGAGGCCTTCACCGCCGACCTCGATGCCGTCGTCGACCGGCTGGCCGGCCTCGCCGCCGCCGACGGGCTGCGCGGCGTCGTCGTCACCTCCGGGAAGAAGACCTTCTTCGCCGGGGGAGACCTCCGGCTGCTCTCCGCCGCCCGCCCCGAGGACGCCGCCGCCGTCTTCGAGAAGTCCCAGCGGATCAAGCGCGCGCTGCGCAGGCTGGAGACCCTCGGCAAGCCGGTCGTCGCCGCCGTCAACGGCAGCGCGCTCGGCGGCGGCCTGGAGATCGCCCTCGCCTGCCACCACCGGATCGCCCTGGACAACCCCGCCAGCCGGCTCGGCCTGCCCGAGGTCACCCTCGGCCTGCTGCCGGGCGGCGGCGGAGTGGTCCGCACGGTACGGCTGTTCGGCATCACCGACGCCCTGCTGAAGTTCCTCCTGGAGGGCCGCCAGTACCGCCCGGCGCAGGCCCTGGAACACGGGCTGGTCCACGAACTCGTGGCCACCCCGGAGGAGTTGACCGCCCGGGCGCGGGCCTGGATCGAGGCCAACCCGACCGCCGTCCAGCCCTGGGACGTCAAGGGCCACAAGATCCCCGGCGGCACCCCGGCGAACCCGGCGTTCGCCGCCAACCTGCCCGCCTTCCCGGCCAACCTGCGCAAGCAGCTGAACGGCGCGCCCTACCCGGCCCCGCGCAACATCCTGGCCGCCGCCGTGGAGAGCGCCCAGGTCGACATCGACACCGCGATGGCGATCGAGGCCCGCTACTTCACCGAGCTCGCCTGCGGACAGACCAGCAAGAACATGATCCAGGCGCTGTTCTTCGACCTCCAGGCGGTCAACTCCGGCGCCGGCCGCCCCCAGGGCGTCGAGAAACGACTCGTCCGCAAGGTCGCCGTGCTCGGCGCCGGGATGATGGGCGCGGGCATCGCCTACACCTGCGCCAAGGCCGGCATCGAGGTCGTGCTCAAGGACGTGAGCATGGCCGCCGCCGAACGCGGCAAGGCCTACTCCGCCGGGCTGCTGGACAAGGCGATCGCCCGCGGCCGCTCCACCGAGGCCAAGCGGGACGCGCTGCTCGCCCGGATCACCCCCACCGCCGAGGCCGCGGACCTGGCCGGCTGCGACGCGGTGATCGAGGCCGTCTTCGAGAACACCGAGCTCAAGCACAAGGTGTTCCAGGAGGTCGAGGGCGTCCTCGCCCCCGACGCGCTGCTCTGCTCCAACACCTCCACCCTGCCGATCGGGCTGCTCGCCGAAGGCGTCGAGCGCACCGCGGACTTCATCGGGCTGCACTTCTTCTCCCCGGTCGACAAGATGCGCCTGGTCGAGATCATCCGCGGCCCGCAGACCGGCGACGAGGCCCTCGCCCGCGCCTTCGACCTGGTCCGGCAGATCGACCGGACCCCGATCGTGGTCAACGACTCGCGCGGCTTCTTCACCTCGCGGGTCATCGGCCAGTTCCTCAACGAGGGCGTCGCCATGGTCGGCGAGGGCGTCCCCCCGGCCAGCATCGAGCAGGCCGCCGCCCAGGCCGGCTACCCGGCCAAGGTGCTCTCGCTGATGGACGAGCTCACCCTCACCCTGCCGCGCAAGATCCGCGACGAGTACCGGCGCGCGGTCGAGGCCGCCGGCGGCGGCTGGACGCCCCACCCGGCCGACGCGGTGGTCGACCGGATGGTCGACGAGTTCGGCCGCCCCGGGCGCAGCGGCGGCGCCGGCTTCTACGAGTACGGCGAGGACGGCAAGCGCGGGCGGCTCTGGCCGGGGCTGCGCGAGCACTTCGGCGAGCCGGCCGCGGACGTCCCCTTCGAGGACCTCCCCTTCGAGGACCTCAAGGAGCGGATGCTGTTCAGCGAGGCGCTGGACTCGGTGCGCTGCCTGGAGGAGGGCGTGCTGACCTCGGTCGCCGACGCCAACGTGGGCTCCATCCTGGGCATCGGCTTCCCAGCCTGGACGGGCGGCGTGTTCCAGTACATCAACGGGTACGAGGGCGGCCCGGCCGGCTTCGCGGCCCGGGCCCGCGAACTCGCCGCCGCCTACGGCGAACGGTTCGCGCCGCCGGCGCTGCTGGAGCGGATCGCGGCGGAGGGGCGCACCTTCACCGACTGACCGTCAGGCCTGAGCGGGTGGGGCCGGGTGCCGGACGGCCCCACCCGGCTCCTCCTGCGGTTGCCCGCCCAGGTCCTTGCCCAGCTTCCCGCCCAGCTCCTCGCCGAGTTCCTTGCTCAGCTTCCCGCTCAGCTCCCCGCCGAGTCCTCCCGCAGTTCCTCGCCGAGTTCCTCCCGCAGCGAGCGCTGGAACGCCGTGACCAGTGCCTGCGCCACCATCGGCTGGATGTGGTCCGTCAGCGCCCTCATCCGGGCCAGCTCGTCCGGCGCCGGCTCGCTCTCCCGGTAGGGCCGCCACACCGTCTCCCGGAACAGCCGCTGCAACTCCCGGGCCGTCGCCCGGCTGTGCTCCAGTACCACCGCCCGCGCGGCCAGCAGCGTCTCCAGCGGGATCGGCACGTCCAGGATCCGCACCCCCAGCGGCAGCAGGCCCGGATCCACCCGGAACAGCTCCGGATCGGCCGTCCGCTCCAACGCCCCCATCGCGACCAGGCGTTGCACCTGTTCCTCCGACAGCCCCCGCCCGGCCCGCCGCTCCAACTGCGCCCGGCCCAGTTCCTCCGCCGCCTCGGGCGTCCAGGACGCCACCAGCGCCCGGTGGATCGCCAGGTCCAGCGGCGTGCTGTCCTCCGGCAGCCGGGACAGGTACCGCTCGATCGCGGCCAACGTCAGCCCCTGGCGCTGCAACTCCTCGATCAGCTCCAGCCGGTCCAGGTGCGCGGCCCCGTACAGCCCGACCCGGCGCGGCCCCAACTCCGGTGGTGGCAGCAGGCCCTTCGTCCCGTAGAACCGCACCGTCCGGACCGTCACCCCGGCCCGCGCCGCCAGTTCGTCGACCGTCAGCCGCACACCGCCCCCGTCTCCCATGGCCCCGCGCTCCCCCATCTGCCGCCTCCTGCACTGGCACACTTCCACTGTGACAGCAGCAGTGTGACAGTGCCCGTCCCCCTGGTCCACCGGCTGGTCCACCGGCTGGTCCACCGGCTGGTCCAGCGGCTGGTCCAGCGGCTGGTCCACCGGCGACGGCGGCCCGCCGCGCACGTGAGTCCGCCCCCGCCGCTGGGGAGCGGCGGGGGCGGACTCGGGGTGCCGGTGACTCTGGCGGCGCCGCTTCTGGCCGGAGCCTGCTCTGACCGGCGCTGCTCCTGCGCTGTGGCGCGGCTGGTCCCGGCCTCCGCGGCGTGGGGCTACCGGGAGGCGGCGTCGGCCAGGTCGGCGTGGTGGCGGCGGGTGACCTCGGGATGGGCCCTCGTGTAGCCCTTCCACTCGTTGAGGCCGAACTCGGCGAACAGCGGGTTGTCCGGATCCTCGGTGGCGCCGGGGGCGTGCCGGGCGAACGGGAAGTCCAGCGGCTCGATGTGGGCGTCGAGACGGGGGTTGTAGAAGAACGGGACGGAGAAGCGCTCGCGGGCGCCGACCGGGCTGACCACGCGGTGGTTGGTGGCCTTGAGGTAGCCGTCGGTGGCCACCTCCAGCAGCTCGCCGAGGTTGACGACGAAGGCGCCCGGCATCGGCGGGACCTCCAGGAAGGTGCCGTCCGGGCGCTCGACCTGGAGGCCGCCGACGGTGTCCTGGAGCAGCAGCGTGATGAAGCCGTAGTCCTTGTGGGCACCGACGCCCTGGCCGGCGCCGTTCGGAGCGGTACCGGGGTAGCGGACCAGCTTGAGCCGCAGGTGGGGGTGGCCGGCGAAGGCCTCGTCGTAGAAGTCGGGGCGGGCGCCGATCGCGGTGAGGAGCTCGTGCAGCAGTCGGCGGGCGGTGCCGCTGAGGTGGTCGATCCAGCCGAGCGCGGCGGTGCGCAGCTCGGGGAGCGCAGCGGGCCACTGGTTGGGGCCCTCCAGCCACCAGTACGGGGGCTCGTCGGTGCCGGGGACGTGCGGGGGCAGCTCGGCGCCGATGTCCAGCTGGTCGCGCCAGTCCTGGCTGCCGCCGGTGCGCTCGTCGCCGGTGCGGGTGTAGCCGCGGTAGTGGGGGGAGTTGAGGTTGCTCACGGCGAGCCGGTCGGCCTCGGGGAGGGCGAAGAAGGCGCGCATCGCGTCGGTGAGCGCGGCCGTCTCCTCCGGGGTGATGCCGTGGCCGACGAGCTGGAAGAACCCGACGTCGGTGGCCGCGGCACGGAGCCCGTCGTGCAGCCGGCGGCGGTCGTCCGGGCCGCCGTCGGCGAGCGAGAGGTCGATCACCGGGAGGGAGTCGGATATGGGGGTGTACTGCTGCGACATGTGTGACATCCGCTGGTCTCGTCCCGGCCGGTCCCGGTGATCGACCGGGGGAAGGCCGGAGTGGCCGCCTGGTGCGGCGGGTGCTCCGGGAGCCGGGAGGCGGAGGCGGCCGGGTGGAGGCTGCCCTTGAGGGTGGTGGCGCGAGGTTCAGCTGGAGCGTCGACAGGACATGCTTGTCACGCGGAGCAGGTCCACGTGGCGACGGCGAACAAGGATGAGCACGTCACCAGCGTAGATGACCTTGACCGGAGCGGGCGAGCCCCCTGCGGCGGAGGGCTGCCTCTCACTTGGCAGTGGCCCTTCAAGGGTGGAAAGCCTTCGTGTGTCGCCCCTCTCAGCCGTTGTTGAGGTAGGCCAGCACGGCCAGGACACGGCGGTTGTCGTCGTCGGAGGGCTGGAGGTCGAGCCGGACGAAGATCGACGCGGTGTGCTTGGCGACGGCCCGCTCGGTGATCACCAACTGCTGGGCGATCGCCGCGTTGGAGCGCCCCTCGGCCATCAGCGCCAGCACCTGCCGCTCGCGCGGGGAGAGGGTGGAGACCGGGCCGGCCGAGGAGTTGTGGGCGAGCAGCCGGGTGATCACCTCCGGGTCCATCACGGTGCCGCCCCGGGAGACCCGCTGCACCGCGTCGATGAACTGGGCGCCGTCCAGCACCCGGTCCTTCAGCAGGTAGCCGATCCCGCCGGTGCTGCCGGCCAGCAGCTCGCGCGCGTACAACTGCTCCACGAACTGCGACAGCACCAGGACGGGCAGCCCGGGGTGTGCCTGGCGGGCGGCCAGCGCCGCCCGCAGCCCCTCGTCGGTGAAGCCGGGCGGCAGCCGGACGTCGACCACGGCGATGTCCGGCCGGTCGGCGGCCACTGCGGCGAGCAGTTCGTCGCCGGTCTCGACCGCCGCGGTGACCTCCATGCCGCTGGCCTCCAGCAGCCGAGTCAGGCCGTCCCGGAGGAGGAAGAGGTCTTCGGCGATGACAACGCGCACGGGATCTCCAGGTTCACAATGGTCGGGCCACCGGATGGGCTGCTGATCGCGAGCACCCCGTCGAAGGCGGCCAGTCGGCGTTCGGTTCCGCTGAGGCCGGTCCCCCGGGACGGGTTGGCGCCACCGCGCCCGTCATCGGTGACCGATATCCGCAGCAGCCCGCCACTGTGCCCTATCTCGATCCACACGTGCGAGGCGCCGGCGTGTTTCACCACGTTGGCCAGCAGCTCGCTCACCGCGAAGTAGACGGCGGACTCCACCGGAGCGGGCGCCCGGCCGGGCAACCCGCCGGTGAAGGTGACCGGCAGCGGGAGGTCCAGCGCGGTCGCCTCGACCGCGTCGGCCAGGCCTCGGTCGGCGAGCACCGGCGGATGGATGCCCCGGACCAGGTCGCGCAGCTCGCTCAGGGCCTTGACCGAGGACATCCGGGCCTCGACCAGCAGGGGTTGCAGGGCCTTCGGGTCGTCCTTCACCTGCTCGGCCACGGTCAGCAGCATGCCCAGGGCGACCAGCCGGGCCTGCGCCCCGTCGTGCAGGTCCCGCTCGATCCGGCGCAGCTCGGCCGCCCCGGCGTCGATGGTGTCCGCCCTGGTCCGGGCCAGATGACTGACCTGGCGGGCGAGTTCGCTCCGTCGGGACGGGCCGAGCAGGGCGCGGGCGGCCCGCTCGTGCACCCGCAGGACCACCGGCGCGGCCCACAGGGCGGCCAGCGGGGAGATGTAGAGCCCCATCAGGTAGACGGGCCCCAGCGGGAGGAACGGCCCGTTCCGGCCGAGCACCTGGAGGGCGATCGGGGTCAGCACGACGATCACGGCGGTGATCGGGATGGCGCAGCCGGAGACGAGCACCCAGAGGAGGTCCCGCCACGTCGCCGGATCGGCCAGCCAGCCGCCGGCGCGCAGCCGCTGCCACGGCCCGGCGTCGACGCGGTGGTACGGCACCGGGATCGGTCGGCCGCTCCACCGGCCGACGATCCGCCGGTTCTCCGTCGCGATCCAGCGCGTGCCGAGCAGGCCGAGCACCAGCATCGCCGGCCCCAGGCAGAGCGATCCGGACCGGCCGCCGGGCGGGGCGCCGCCGTAGAGGTCGGTGGCCATCAGCGCGAGCGAGCCCGGCGCGAACAGGACGGCCCCGGCCGCCCGGCCGCCGCCCCCGGTGGCCCAGCAGAGCGCCCAGAGGGCGACCGGCGCCAGCGGCACCAGCAGGATCAGCGGCCCGCCCGGACCGTGGGCGAACGGCTCGGTGTCGTCGGGGCCGAGCAGGGCGGCGGCCAGCAGGACCGGCCCGGCCAGCAGCGCCATCAGCCCCGTGACGGCCAACGTGACCATGTAGAGCGCCCGCACGCCGGCCACGACGGCCCCCTCCAGCTGCGCGACGGCCCTGGACACTGCGCTCGTCCTCATCCCGCGCCTCCCCTCCGGTCGGTGGCCCCGCGGCCCCGGTTGATCATCCGGCGTCAGTCTGCCGCGCCGTGACGTGCGGCGCTCTAGGTCTGCGCCCCCAATCCGGGGTGTACCTGGATACACCCCCGAGAGGCCGTCCAGACGGCTGTCCGCGCCCCGCCCCGGATTCGTAGCGTCATGTCCCGTCAGCCGGCCCGGACTTCCGGCGCCGGACCTCGAATCGTGGAGGGCCCGTGAACGCGCCGATCATCCGGATCCGCGGCGTCAGCAAGACGTACGACCGATCCGACGCCGCCCACCCCGCGCTGGCCGGGCTCGACCTGGAGGTCCGGGCCGGCGAGGCGCTGGCCGTGCTCGGCCGCTCGGGCAGCGGCAAGTCCACCCTGCTGAACCTGGTCGCCGGCCTCGACCGCCCGAGCGAGGGCGCCGTCGAGGTGGACGGCGTGGCCGTCCACGAGCTCGGCGAGGCCGCCCTGGCCGAGTACCGGCGGAAGCGGATCGGCATGGTGTTCCAGTTCTTCAACCTGCTGGACGACCTGAACGTCGAGGACAACGTGCTGCTCCCGGCCCAGCTCGCCGGGATGCGGCGGGAGCCGGCCCGGGTCCGGGCCGGCGAGCTGCTGGAGCGGCTCGGGGTGGCCCGGCACGCCAAGGCCTTCCCCGGTCGGCTCTCCGGCGGCGAGCGCCAACGCGTCGCGGTGGCGCGGGCCTTGATGAACCGCCCGCCGCTGCTGCTCGCCGACGAGCCGACCGGGGCGCTGGACACCGCCTCGGCCGCCGACGTCCGCGACCTGCTCCGGGGGCTCAACGCGGAGGGCCAGACGATCCTGCTGGTCACCCACGACACCGCGCTCGCCGAGGCCTGCGCCGACCGGACCATCGAACTGCTCGACGGCCGGCTGGTCCGGGACACGGCGGCCGTGCCGGCCCCCGGCGGTGCGCGATGAGCGAGCGGTGCGCGATGAGCGAGTGGTGGGGGTGCCCCCGGCCGGAGGCTGGGGGAGAGCGGATCACGGGAGGGCGCGTGCGGGCGAACGCCCCCGCCGGGCGAAGGGAGGCGGGCGCATGAGCGTACTGGGCAAGGTGGTTCGCGCCGGCGTCGGCCGCAAGCGGGTGCAGACCCTGGTCATGGTGCTCACCACGATGGCGGCCGTGACGGCGTGCATCCTCGCCACGGGCCTGCTGGTCGCCTCCCAGGGCCCGTACCAGCGCACCTTCGCCGACCAGCGCGGCGCGCACCTCAACGCGCTGTACGACCCGGCCAGGGCGAGCCCCGCCCAACTCGCCGCGACCGCGCACGCCCCCGGCGTGACGGCCTCGGCCGGCCCCTACCCGGCGCTCACCGTCCAGCCGCGCGCCGGTGACGAGCTGCGGATCCCGCCGGCCGGCAGCCTGCTCCCGCCGGTGACGCTGGTCGGCCGGGCGAAGGACGGCCCGCTGGACGGTCTGCGGATCACCATGGGCCGCTGGCTCGCCGGCCCCGGCGAGGTGGTGTTCCTGGACGGCCACTCGCCGCTGGGCGTCGGCGACAGCATGCAGTTCCCCGACCTCCCCGGGCACCCGGTCCTCAAGGTCGTCGGCCTGGCCGCCTCCCCCTCCTGGAGCGCGGACGGCTGGATCGCCCCCGAACAGGTCGCCGGGCTCACCGCGCCCGGTGCGGCGCCCGCCGCCCAGTACCTCTACCGCTTCGCCCACGCCGACACCGACGCCGAGGTGGAGGCGGACCGCGCCGCGCTCGCCGCCGCGGTGCCGGGCGGCGCCCTCGCCAGGGCCACCTCGTACCGGCCGGCCCAGGCGGAGGCCAACCGGACGGCCGCGACCTTCGTCCCGTTCGTGACGGCCTTCGGGGTGCTCGGCCTGGCCATGTCGGTGCTGATCATCGGCGTCGTGGTCAGCGGCGCCGTCAGCGCCGCCACCCGGCGGATCGGCATCCTCAAATCCCTCGGCTTCACCCCGTCCCAGGTGGCGCGCGCCTACGTCGGCCAGGCACTGATCCCGGCCGGGGTCGGCACGGCGCTCGGCGGAAACCTGTTGTCCGTGCCCGTCCTCGGGATGGCGCACAAGGCCCTGCGCGGCGGCCTGCTCGGCATCCCGCTCTGGGTGGACGTCGCCGTTTCGGCGGTGGCCCTGGCGGCCGTGGCGGGCACCGCCCTGGTGCCCGCGCTGCGGGCCGGCCGGCTGCGCACGGTGGAGGCGCTCGCGGTCGGCCGGACGGCGCCGGGCGCCCGGCGGGCAGCCTCCCGCGGCGGCCCGGGTCCGGCCGGGGCGTCGGGTCCGGCCGCCAGGATCCAGCAGCTCATCGGCCGCCTACCGGTGCCGCGCGCCCTGAGCCTCGGGCTGGCGACCCCGCTCACCCGGCCGGGCCGCTCGGCGACCACGGCCGCCGCGGTGGTGCTCGGCACGGCCGGAGTCACCCTGTGCGTCGGCCTGACGCTCTCGCTCGGCTCCTTCCAGGACGGCCTCCAGGCCGGGCGCTCCGGCAAGGTCGTGCTCCAGACCCCGATCGAGAGCTCGACGAAGGCCCCCGACCACGTGGACGAGGCCGCCGCGACCAGGGCGATCACCGGCCGCCCCGGTACCCGGGCCTGGTACAGCACCGCTCCGACGCCGGTCGCCGTGGCCGGGAACACCGGGCGCACCGCGGTGATCGCCTTCACCGGGGACGCCTCCTGGGGCGGCTACCAGCTGATCTCCGGCCGGTGGTTCCAGGGCCCCGGCGAAGTGGTCGTCGCCACCGCCTTCCTGCGCGCCAACCAGGTGCGCGTCGGCGACACCGTCACCCTCACCGACCACGGGCGCAGCACCCCGGTGCGGATCAGCGGTGAGGTCCTGACCACCAGCGACCAGGTGTTCGTCGACCGGGCCGCACTGGCCCCGCTCGGCACCGCCGTCCAGGCCGACGCGGTCGCCTTCCAGATCGACCTCACCCCGGGCACGGACGCGAAGGCGTACGCGGACGGGCTCGACGACGCCGTCCGGCCGCTGGGCCTGAGCGCCGAAGCGGGCGGGCAGCAGATCAGCATCGTGATGCTGGCCATGAACACCCTCGCCGGGACGCTCACCCTGCTGCTGGCCGTGGTGGCCGGCCTGGGCGTGCTCAACACGGTGCTGCTGGACACCCGGGAGCGGGTGCACGACCTCGGGGTGCTCAAGGCGCTGGGGATGTCGCCCCGGCAGACGGTCGGCATGGTGCTCACCTCGGTCTGCGGCAGCGGGCTGACGGCCGGGCTGATCGGGGTACCGATCGGGATCCTGCTGCACCACCAGGTGATGCCGGCGATGGCCCGCGCCGCCGGGGTCGGGGTGCCGGAGGCGGACCTCACCGTGTTCCACCCCTCGGTGGTGGGGCCGCTGATACTCGGCGGCCTGGTGCTGGCGCTGCTCGGGGCCCTCCTCCCCGCCGCCTGGACGGCTCGCACCCGGACGGTCACGGCGCTGCGCACCGAGTGACGGCGGGGCGGGGCGGTAGGGAAGGCCCGCTCCGCCGGTGACTCAGACCAGCCGTGCCGCCGCGTACGCCTCCAAGGCGGCCCGCTGGTACGCGGCCAGGCCCGGGGTGATGGCCTCGTACGCGGCGCTCCACTGGGCGTTCTCCGTGCAGGAGCGCGCGATCGCGCGGAACTCCTCGACGGAGACCGTCCGGAGCGCGCTGAGCGCCCGGTACTCGGCGTCGATGTGGTTCTGCACGGGCTCGGCGTCCGCCGGGTGGCCGGCCGTCAGCAGCTCCGCCAGGCGGATCATCCGCGCCGTCCGCTCGCGCTGTCCGGCCTCGACGTCGGCCTGGCTCATCGCGGCGGTGGCGCGCCGCGCCGCCTCGGCGTGCTCGGGGAAGTCCCGCAGGCTCTCCTCGACGTCGCCGGGCTGGATGCCCTCGAACAGGTTCTCCGGTCGGTTGATGCTGGTCATGGGTGTGCCGTCCTCTCGGGAACGTTCCAGGTCGGCGATCGTGCGGGAGACGGTGGCGGCCAGGGTGCCCAGCCGGTCGCGCTCGGCGAGCAGCCGGTGCCGGTGGTCCCGCAGGGCCTCCAGCTCGTCCACCTGGTCGCCCAGGATCCGGGCGATCTCGGTCAGCCCGACCCCCAGCGCCCGCAGTACGAGGATCTGTTGCAGCTGGAGCAACTGCCGTTCCTCGTAGTAGCGGTGGCCGTTGGAGCCGATCCAGGCCGGTGGCAGCAGTCCGATCTCGTCGTAGTGCCGCAGGGTCCGGGCGGTCACGCCCGACATCCGGACGACTTCCGCGATCGGCCAGACCACTGCCATGCGCCGTCTCCCTCGTTCACGTTCGCTTGGACCAGGGCCGGTTCCTCCGGCCCTGGTCACGACGGTAGAAGCTGACGCTGCGGCAGCTTCAAGCCCCGAGACCGTCCCGGGGCTGGAACCAGTCGAGGGACTGCCCGTGCGGTCCGGTGAAGGCCACCGGCCGCTCGTCCAGGGCGAGCGCGAACAGCCCGGATCCGACGGGCGCGGGGTGGGGGAGACGTCGCTCGACGGTCGGCAGCACCGAGACGGCCTCGTTGGAGATCCAGTGCCCGGGCAGGCCGCGCATGGTCACCGCGAACTCCTCCCGCGCCTCCGGGGACAGGTAGGCGAGCACCGCGCTGTGGAACACCACCGGCGTGGCACCGGCGGGCACCTGTGCCACCAACTCCCTCACCGTCGCGTTGAGGTCGCCGCGCACCAGGTGCGGCGGCTCGGCCCGGGCGACCTGGACGGCGCCGCGCAGCCGCTCCAGCCGGTGGGCCTGCTCGGGCCAGACCAGCGACTCCAGCCAGCGCATGTCCTCCTCGTCCCGGACGTCCAGCGGGTTGAGGTCGATCCCGGCGCGCCACACCACCTCGGGCAGCCGCTCCCGCAACGACGCCGACAGCGGTACCGGCCCGCGCACCGCGCACTCCAGCGTCACCGGGCTCTCCTGGGCGCCGAACTCGATCGCCGGGCCGCCTGCTTCACCCGCTTCGCCCGCTCCGCCTACTTCGCCCACCTCAACCGTGTATCGGTACCGATACCGGTCCGGGTAGAGGCAGAGCCCCGCCGAGGCCCCCACCTCGATCAGCGCGAGGGGCTGCGGCAGCGCCGCCAGCAGCGGCAGCAGGGTGGCGCACCGGCCGGCCTCGTTGGTCTGCGTCCGCCGTCGCAGCATCGTCGCCGCAACCTCGTCCCAGTGCGCCGACACCCAGGTGCGGAAGGCCGGATAGCCGGCCGTCACCGGTCCGCCGAGGTGGCGGACCGAGCCGAACAGCAGGTTCGGCTGCCGCTTCGCGGCCGGCAGCCCGTCCAGCAGGGCGCACAACTCATCGTCCCCGGCGGCGCGTTCGGCGAGGCCCTGGTAGCTCGCCGAGTTGCCGCGCGCCTCCCGCTCCGCGAAGGCCCGGTAGAGGTCCCCGATAGCACTGTCCACGTCCCGTACTTCCTTTCTCTTCGACTCTCTTCAGCTCTCTTCAGCTCTCTTCAACGAATTGGCACAGCCTTGTCCGTGCCTTTCCGGTCGGGCCGGTGGTCCTACGGCTGCGCCGCCGCCCGCAGCGCGGACACCAGCGCGCCGAGCGCCGGCTGTCCCCAGGCGCCCTCGCGCACTGCGGCGTGCAGCGCACGGACCGGCTCCGGGCCGCGGAGCCGGCGCACGGTGACGCCCGGGTGGCGCTGGGCGAGCCCGAGGGCGGGGACCAGGGCGACGCCCAGTCCGGCCGCGACGAAGCCCTGCGCCGTCGCGTAGTCGGCGCTGTCCACTGCGACGGACGGCCCGAACCCGGCCGCGTCGCAGGCCCCCCGGACGACCTCCCGGCACGGGCCGGGCGGCTCGGCCCCCACCCAGGGCTCGTCCGCGAGCTCGGCGAGGTCCAGGACGCGTTTCGCGGCGAGCCGGTGGCCCTTGGGCAGCACCGCCCGGTACGGGTCGTCGCGCAGGTGGACCAGCCGCAGGCCCGGGTGCGCGGCGCCGTCGGACCGGACCACCACCGCGAGGTCGGCCCGGCCGTCCAGCACCTCGGTGAGCGGGTCCTCCGGGTCGGTCATGCCGAGGTCGAGCCGTACGCCCGGGTGCGTCCGGCGGAACGCGGCCACCGCCGGGGCCACCAACGCGGCGCCGGCCGTGGCGAAGTAGCGCACGGTGAGGCTGCCGCTGCGCCCGGCCCGCAGGTCGGCCAGCGCCGCGCCGGCCTCCGCGACCTGCCGCTCGATGACGGCGGCGTGCCCGGCGAGCAGCAGTCCGGCGGCGGTCGGCCGCACGCCGCGCCCGACGCGTTCCAGCAGGGCCGTCCCGGTCTCCCGCTCCAGCGCCGCCACCTGCTGGCTGACGGCGGACGGGGTGTAGCCGAGCGCGCCGGCCGCCGCGCTCACCGAGCCGTGGTCGACCACGGCCCGCAGGACCTGCATCCGTCGGACGTCGAGCACCTCATTCATGTAGCTCAGCTTAAAGGTGGTGAAGAACATTTCGCTTGTGCTACCGGATCCCGTCGCGGGACCGTCGTCGAACGCCCCGACACCCCCTGACACCCGCCCCCTGACACCCGCCCCCTGACACCCGCCCCCTGACACCCGCCCCCTGACACCCGCCCCCTGACACCCGCCCCCTGACACCCGCCCCCCGACACGCGCCCCCCGACACCCGACATCGACACACCCGACACCGTCACCTCGACAGAAGGAGCACCGCCCGTGCTGCGGATGGCCGTTCTCGCCCTGTTCTGGGGTTCGGGCTTCCTCTGGATCCGGCTCGCGCTCCAGCACGGGCTCACCCCCGTGCAGATCACCGTGCTCCGCTCGGTCCTCGGCGCCGCCGTCCTGCTGCTGCTCGCCCGTTCCGCCCGGCAGCGCCTGCCGCGCGGTGCCGCCGTCTGGCGCCGGCTCACGCTGGCGGCGCTGCTCTGCAACGCGCTGCCGTTCCTCCTGACCGCGTACGGCGAGCGCGGCGTCGGTTCCGGCCTGGCCGGGGTGCTGCACGCGACCACCCCGCTCTGGTCCCTGCTGGTCGGTCTCGCCCTCGGCACCGAACGCGCCCGCGGCCCGCTGCGGTCGGGTGGTCTGGTGCTCGGCTTCGCGGGCGTGCTGCTGATCTTCTCCCCGTGGCGGGACGGCGGTGGCCTCCCCGCCCTGCCCGCACTCGCCCTGCTCGGTGCGGCGGCCAGCTACGCCATCGCCTTCGCCTACATGGCCCGTGCCCTCACCGGCACGGGAGCGGCCCCGTTGGCCCTCTCCGCCGCCCAGCTCACCGCCGCGGCCGGGCTGAGCACGCTCGCGCTGCCGGTCGGCGGCTCGCTCGACCCGGTTGCGGGCGCCGATCCGCTCGGACTCGTCGCCGTCGCCGTCCTCGGCGTCGCCTGCACCGGGCTCACGTTCCACCTCAACTACCGCCTCATCGCCACGGAGGGCCCCACCAGTGCGGCCACCGTCGGCTATCTGCTGCCGGTGGTCTCCACCGCGCTCGGCGCGCTCGTCCTCGGCGAGGAGCTGACGATCCGGACCGTTGCCGGAATGATCGTCGTACTCGCCGGTGTTTTCCTGACGAAACATCACAGGGCCCAGGCCCCCGCCCTCGTGTCGACCCCCACCGCTTCACGCGACTGAACGGACCATGCACCCCCACTCCCTCTGGCGAACCGCCGACTTCCGCACCCTCTTCACCGCGACCGCCCTCGCTCAACTCGGCACCAACGTCGGCTACGTCGCCGTCCCGCTGATCGCCGTCGAGGCGCTCGACGCGGGCCCGGGGCAGGTCGGCGTCCTCGCCACCCTGAGCACCCTCGCCTTCCTGCTCATCGGCCTGCCCGCCGGCGCCTGGGTGGACCGGATGCGCCACCGCCGCGTGCTGATCGTCGCCGACCTGGTGAAGGCCGCGCTGTACGCCTCCATCCCGCTCGCCTGGTGGCTGGGCGGGCTCACCCTCTGGCAGCTGTACACGGTCGCGCTGCTCACCGGCTGCGCGACGGTCTTCTTCGACGTCGGCTCGCAGAGCGTGCTGCCCCGGTTGGTCGGTCGCGGGCACCTGGTGCAGGCGAACGCCGCCGTCGTCGGCCTGATGGCGGTCGGCAACGTCGCCGGGCGCGGCGCGGGCGGCCTGCTGGTCCAACTGCTCACCGCGCCGTTCGCGATCGTCGCGACCGCGCTCAGCCACCTCGGCTCGGCGCTTCGCCTGATCGGGCTGCGCCGCACCCCCGCCTCCGAACCGATCGCCGACAGGGGCAGGGGCAGGGGCGAGGGCGGGGACGGGGACGCCGACAGGGGCAAGGGCAAGGGCAAGGGCAGGGGCGAGGGCGGCGGGCTCGGAGCGCAGATCGCCGAGGGGCTGCGGCACGTCCTCGGCAACCGGGAACTGCGCGCGCTCGCCCTCACCGCGGCCCTCACCAACCTGGGCTTCCAACTCGTCAACACGCTGCTCCCGGTGCTGTTCGTGCGGGAACTGGGCCTTTCCGCCGGGGCGTTGGGCCTGTTCTGGGCGGTCGGCGGGGTCGGCATCCTGCTCGGCTCGCGCTGCGCCCGCCCGATCGCCGCCCGACTCGGCTACGGACGTACGCTCGGCCTGGCCGGCGTCTGCGTGGCGCCCGCCGGGCTGCTGGTGCCGCTGATCGGGCACGGCCCCTGGCTGTTCGCGGCGGGGGCGGGCTGGCTGCTGGTCTCGCTCAAGACCGGGATGGACAACGTCCTCGGGGTGAGCCTGCGCCAGCGGATGACCCCGGACGCGCTCCTCGGCCGGATGAACGCCACCTTCCGCTTCCTGCTCACCGGAGCGCTCGCGATCGGCTCCGCGCTGTCCGGGCTGCTCGGCGAACTCGTCGGCCTGCGGGCCACCCTCTGGTGCGGCGGAGCCGTCCTCGCGGTGGCCTTCCTGCCGGTCTTCCTCTCCCCGATCCGCACCCGCCGCCGGCTCCCCGAAGCCGAAGCCGAAGCCGAAGCCTCCGAAGGCCCCGTCCCCGCGCAGACTCCCACCCAGCTCCCCGCGCAGCCCCGACATGCCTGAGACCTACCAGCCCGGCCCGTGCCCCGGCTGCCAGTCCAGCCCCAGGTGCGGGCGCGGGCGGTGGATCCGCAGCAGCGCGGTCACCGACCAGACGACCAGGGTCAGCAGGGCGTAGAACAGCAGCAGCGCCCAGAACGGCGTGGTGGACATGCTCCCGTCCTCGAACCGGCACCACGCGTCCGGCGGCAGCCAGGACGCGCCCGTCTCCAGCAGCCGTCCGCCGCCGGGTACCAGGCCCTGCTCGCAGCGCTCGCCGAAGTCCAGTGACCGCACGTACAGCAGCCCGTACAGCGAGCCCGCCGCCGCGAGGGACAGGACGGCGCCGAAGGTGAGTAGCACCGCCCGCCGTCGCCCGGTCGCCGTACGGATGTTCGTCACCGGGGCAGCGTACCGGCGCCCCAGCCGGGGCGCCCCGTGATCACCCGAGCAGGCCGCCCATGTGCGCGTCCTCGGCGAGCAGCCGCCACGAGCACCCTGGCGAGGCGAACGCCTCCGGGTCGACGGCCTCGACGAGCCGGTCCACCACGGTGCTCAGCAGCGACTGCGGGTCGAACACCGCCCAGGTGTCCCGGGCCCGCCCGCAGTCCCAGCGCTCCCACTCGGCGCGCAGCCGCTCGTACGTCCACAGCGCGTACAGCAGGGCGGACAGGTCGCGGTTGAGGTAGGCCTCCGGCTGGCCGTCGTCGTACCAGTCCGGCAGCTCCAGGCGGCCGGTGACACCGTCCAGGGCGATCGTCAGATCCGTCGGCCAGTCCCCGAGGGCCAGGAACTCCCGCTGGTACGGGCGCTCCTCCTCGCCGTCGAAGTACTCCGGGTACGCCTCCGCCATCGTGACCAGCGGTTCCTCGCAGACCCCGAACATCGCCCCGCCCAGCGGCAGTCCGATCTCGGTCAGCAGCCGCCGGGTCGGCTCGTGCACCAGCCCGGCGGGCAGTTCCTGCGCCCGGTAGCGGTGCACCAGGCCCGCACCGCCCTCCTCGCCCGTCAGCGCGGCGAGCTCCGCCACCAGCTCCGGGCCGACCTCGTACGCCGGACCGCCCGGACCGCCCGGCAGCGCGCCCCAGCCCAGTGCTCGCACGAGCAGCGCCGTGCCCCAGTGTGCGGGCGGCGTCGCGGACCGCCCGAACAGCCCGGGGTCGATCTCCCGCATCCGCCGTTCGGCCCCGGCCGTCACCTCGGCGACCACCGCGGGGCCGCGCCGCCCGTCCAGCGCGTCCGCCCGCCGGGCCGACTCGGCGACCGCCTCCACCTCCCGCACCAGCCCGGCCAGCGCGGGCAGACCGGAGGCCAGCAGGTCCCGCCTCGGGCCGGGTTCGCCGAGGAACACCTCGCCGGTCGTTCCGTCGAGCAGCACCAGGCCGCCGGCCGCGGCGAACGGCGCGCAGTACTCCGTCTCGCCCAGGACGAACAGCCGCTCCGTCTCCGGCAGTGCCGCCAACGCCCCGCCGCCGAGCACCCCGAAGTCCAGGAACGCCCCCGAGAGCGGCAGCCCCTCCCGGATCAGGAACTCCCGGCTCCCCGGATGCACCACCCCACTCGGCAACCCGTCCGCCGCCACCCGCGCACACCCCGCGTCCCCCATGCCCCCCACGTCCCCCCGCCCTCCACCGCCCCGACCCTTGACCCCCAGACCCTAGCCGCCCCATCCGACACCAGAGCCGGCAAGCCGCCGCAAGCCGCCGCAGGGCTCCAGCTGGACCAGGGCGGACCAGGGCGGACCAGGGCGGACCAGGGCGAGCCGGTTTCCCGGATCCGCCCCCCACCCCACCCGGGCGCCGTACGGGGCGGGTCAGACGAGCCCGCCGGCCTCCTGGGCGGCCCGCTCCACGCGGGCGTGGTGGGCCTGCCACCAGGCCGCGTCGCCGGGGGCGGTGTTGATCCCGTCCGGGCGCTGGCCGGTGGTGCCGTCGACGAGTTCGCGGAGGAGGTCGGCGTGGCCGGCGTGGCGGTGGGTCTCGGCGATCATGTGGACGAGGACCCGGTGCAAGGTCTGCTCGGCCCGCCGGCCGAACGGTATCCGGCCGATCGCGTCCAGCGGCAGCGCCTCGATAGTGGCGTCGGTGTGCGCCCAGACCCGGCGGTAGCGTCCGGTGATCTCCTCCGTGGTCTCGTCCGCCCGCGCCCACAGGTCGGCGTTCGGCTCGGCGTCGCCGGTGAACCACAGCGGCGTCGGTTCGGGGAACGGCCGCCCGAAGGTGTCGCCGAAGTACATCGCCTCGGCCCCGGTGACGTGTTTGACCAGCCCCAGCAGATTGGTCCCGGTCGGGGTCAGCGGGCGCCGGAGGTCGTATTCGGAGAGGCCGTCGAGCTTCCACAGCAGGACGTCGCGGGCGTCCTGGAGATAGATCCGGAGGTCGGTCCTGGGATCGGTCTTGGGATCGGTTGCCGTCATGGCATCAGTCTGTTGATCGCGTCGGACCTGTCCACCGAATTCCGCGCACCCAGGGGCCGGCAAGGGGAACTACGGAGTGTGACGGGTGGGGCGGGGAGGGTGTGGACTTGAATCTTTGCGAACGAATGTTCGATCCTGGGGTTGTGTCCGTTTTCGAACCTGTTTTCGATTCCATCGCCGAGCGACCGACGCTCCGGCCGGTGGCGTCGGCCGCCGTGCCGGCGGAAGGGCGGGCCGGGCGGGGCGTGGTGCCGGTGGTGCCGGCGCTGCGGGAGGTGCTGCCGGACGGCGGGCTGCGGCGGGGGACGGCGGTGTCGGTGGCGGGCGGGGACACCGGGCTGCTGCTGGCGCTGGCAGCCGGGGTGAAGGAGACCGAGGGCGGCTGGGCGGCGGCCGTCGGGCTGCCGGACCTGGGGCTGGCCGCGGCCGAGGGGTACGGGCTGGACCTGCGGCGGCTGCTGGTCGCGGACGACCCGGGGCCGCACTGGGCCGAGGTGGTGTCGGTGCTGGCCGGCGCGGTCGAACTGGTCATGCTGCGCCCGGACGGCCCGGTGCCGCCGAAGCTGGCCACCCGGCTGGCGGCGGTGCTGCGGCGCAGCGGCTGCGTGCTGCTGGTGGCCGGGCCGTGGCCGGGGGCGGCCCTGCGGCTCGGGGTCCGGTCCGGGCGCTGGTTCGGGCTGGGGGACGGTTACGGGCAGCTCGCCGGGCGGCAGGTGGAGGTGGTGGCCGAGGGGCGCGGTTCGGCGGTGCGCGGGCGGACCGCCCGGCTCTGGCTGCCGGACGAGCACGGCGCGGTACGGGCGGTCCCGGACAGACCGGTCCTGGACCGGCCGCCCCTGGAGCGCCCCGTCCTGGAGCGCCCCGTTCCGGGGCGGCCCGGGGCCGTCGAGCAGCCGCTCGAACGGGTAGCGGTGGTGTGAGCGATGGCGGACGACAGGACACCGCGGGTGCTGGTGGTCTGGTGCCCGGACTGGCCGGTGGCGGCCGTCACCGGCGACGACCCGGTGGCGGTGACCGAGGGCGGGCGGATCCTCGCCTGCTCGGCGGGTGCCCGGGCGGCCGGGGTGCGGCAGGGGCAGCGGCTCAAGCTGGCCAAGCGGCTCTGCCCGGCGCTGGAGCTGCGCGACCGCGACCCGGAGGCGGAGGCCGGCCGCTTCGAGCCGGCGGTCGCGGCGGTGGAGGCGTTCACGCCCCGGGTGGAGGTGGTCCGCCCGGGCCTGTGCGCGATCCCGGTGAAGGGGCCGGGCCGCTACTTCGGCGGTGAGGAGGCGTTGGCGGCCAAGGTCCGGACGGCGGTGGCGGACGCGCTGGCGCGGGAGCCGGTCCCGGACGCCGCCCCCGGCGCGGTCTCCGTGCCCGGTACGGACGCCACCCCCGCCACCACACCCCCCGCCACCCCTGCCGCCACGCCCCCCGCCCCCACCGGGACCGAGCACCCCCCGCCCCCGCCCGCCCAGGTCGGGGTCGCCGACGGCCTGTTCGCCGCCGTGCTCGCCGCCCGCGCCGGAGTGCTGGTGCCGGCCGGGCGGACGGCGGAGTTCCTCGCGCCGTACCCGGTGGGCGTGCTCGGCGACGAGGCGCTGGCGGAGGTGCTGGGGCGGCTCGGCCTGCCGACCGTCGGGGCGTTCGCCGCGCTGCCGCCCGAGGCGGTCGTGGACCGCTTCGGCCCGGCCGGGGCGGTGGCGCACCGGCTGGCCCGGGGCTTGCAGCCGCGTCCGCTGGTGCCGCGCGACCAGGAGCCGGACCTCGCCGTCGAGCAGCGCTTCGACCCGCCCGAGCCGCTGGCGGAGCCGCTGGTGTTCGTCGCCCGCACACTGGCCGAGCAGCTGCACCAGCGGCTGGCCGGGGCCGGGCTGACCTGCCGCCGGGTGGCCGTCGAGGTGGCCTGCGCGGACGGGCGGACGGCCTCGCGGCTGTGGCGGCACGAGGGCGGGCTGTCGGCGACGGCGCTGGCCGAGCGGGTCCGCTGGCAGCTCCAGGCCTGGCAGGGCGCGGGCACGTTCGCCGCGTCCGGGGAGGCGCCCGACGCCGGGTTCGCCCTGCTCCGGCTGGCCCCCGACGGCCTCTCCCCGGACCAGGGCCGGCAGTTGGCGCTGTGGGGCCAGGCGGTCGCGGACGACCGGGTGGAGCGCGCGGTGGCCCGGGTGCAGGCGGTGCTCGGACACGCCGGGCTGCGCCGGATCGAGCCGGCCGGCGGGCGCGGTCCGGGCGAGCAGGCGGTCAAGGTGCCGTGGGGCGAACCGTACGAGGCGGCGGGGCCGGCCGGCGCGCCCTGGCCCGGGCGGCTGCCGGACGTGTGGCCGGCGGTGGTGCTGCGGGAACCGGTGCCGGTGCGGGTGCTGGACGAGGCCGGGCTGCCGGTCACGGTGGACGGCCGGGCGGGGGTGTCGGCCCGGCCGGCCCTGGTGGTGTTCCAGGGTGGACGGCCGGGCCGTGGGGGACAGGGGCGACAGGAGCGGGTGGACGGCTGGACCGGCCCCTGGCCGGCGGTCGAGTACTGGTGGGACCAGTCGCTCGCCCGCCGCCGGGCCCGGTTCCAGGTCGTGCTGGGCGGTGGCCGGGCGCTGCTGCTCACGGTGGAGGGGGGCGCGTGGTACCTGGAGGCCGGCTACGACTGACGGCCGCCGGCCCGAGGGGGGGATCCGAGGGGGATCCGAGGGGGATCCGAGGGGGATCCGAGGGGGGAGAGGTGACGAACCGCGAGAACGAAGGCGACCCCCGATGGGCTTCACCAGCCACCCCACCCTCCCCTGGAGCGAGCTGCACCGCCGCCTGACCGGCGCCGTGCCGGACCGTACGGTCGTCCCCCTGCGCCGCCCCGCCCAGGAGGAGCCCGCCCCCGGAGTCCCCGGAGCCCCCGCCCCCGGAGCCCCCGGCGACGGCGGCGAGCCCTGGGCCGAACTGCACGTCCACTCCGCCTTCAGCTTCCTGGACGGCGCCAGCGACCCGGAGGACCTGGTCGCCGAGGCGGCCCGGCTGGGCGTGGAGACGCTGGCGATCACCGACCACGACGGCCTGTACGGCGCGGTCCGGCTGGCCGAGGCGGCCCGGGGGACGGGCGTGGCCACCGCGTTCGGCGCCGAACTGACGATCCGTCACAACGGCGCAGAGGTGGAACACTTGCTGGTCCTGGCCCGAGACCCGGCCGGCTACCGCCGACTGTCCGCCGCGATCGCCGCCGCCCAGCTGGCCGGCGGCGCGAAGGGCCGCCCGGCGTACGACCTCGCGGCACTGGCCGGGGCGCACGACGGGCACTGGGCGGTGCTCACCGGCTGCCGCCTCGGCCGCGTCCCGGCAAAACTCGATGACGGCACGGCCGGGCACCAACTCCGCACCCTGACCGAGGCGTTCGGTCGCGACAACGTCCACGTGGAGCTGATCGACCAGTGGCTTCCCGGCGACGACCGGCGCAATGACGCCCTCGCCGCGCTCGCCGCCGAGCAGGGCCTCCCGGTGGTCGCCTCCACCAACGCCCACCACGCCGGCCCGGCCCAGGGCCGGCTGGCACAGAGCCTGGCCGCGCTGCGCGGGCGCCGCACCCTCCAGGACGCGGTCGGCTGGACGCGGGCCGCGGGCACCGCGCACCTGCGCTCCGGCCGGGAGATGGCCGCCCGGCTGGCCCGCTTCCCGGGGGTGCGGCGGGCCACCGCCGAACTCGGCCGTTCCTGCGCCTTCGACTTCACCGGGCTGGACCCGGAGCTCCCGGGCTTCCCCGTCCCGGAGGGCGAGAGCGAGATCAGCCACCTGCGCGCCCTGGTCGCCGCCGACGGCCCGGTCCGCTTCGGGCCCGGCAACGCCGCCGCCCGACGCCAGCTGGCCCTGGAACTGGACGTCATCGAGGACCTCGACCTGGCCGGCTACTTCCTGATCGTGCACGACATCGTCGACTTCTGCCGGAGCCAGGACATCTGGTGCCAGGGCCGCGGCTCGGCCGCCAACTCGGCGGTCTGCTACGCCCTGGGGATCACCGCCGTCGACCCGGTCCACTACAAACTGCTGTTCGAACGCTTCCTGTCCATCGCCCGGGACGGCCCGCCCGACATCGACCTGGACATCGAGAACCGCCGCCGCGAGGAGGTCATCCAGTACGTCTACCGCCGCTACGGCCGCGAGCACGCCGCGCAGGTCGCCAACGTGATCACCTACCGGCCCCGGCTGGCGATCCGCGACGCGGCCAGGGTGCTCGGCTACCCGCAGGGCCAGGTGGACGCGTTCAGCCGGCAGACCGACTTCCGCTCCGCGCCCGGCGCGGACGCCGTGATCCCCGCCGACGTGCTCTCGCTCGCCGGCCAACTCCACGGCCTGCCGCGCCACCTGGGCATCCACTCGGGCGGCATGGTGCTCACCAGGGAGCCGATCGGCGAGATCTGCCCGACCGAGTGGGCCCGGATGCCCGGGCGCTCGGTGCTGCAGTGGGACAAGGAGTCCACGGCCGGCGCCGGGCTGGTGAAGATCGACCTGCTCGGCCTCGGCATGCTCGCCGCGCTGCACGACGCCTGCGACCTGGTCGCCGAGCACCACGGCCTGCGCTACGACCTGGCCACCATCCCGGACGGCGACGCGGGCGTGTACGCGATGCTGCGCCGGGCGGACACCGTCGGCGTGTTCCAGGTCGAGTCGCGGGCCCAGATGGCGACGCTGCCCCGGCTCAAGCCGGACCACTTCTACGACCTGGTGGTCGAGGTCGCGCTGATCCGGCCCGGCCCGATCCAGGGCGGCTCCGTCCACCCGTACCTGCGCCGCCGGGCGGGCGCCGAACCGGCCGGCTGCCCGCACCCGTTGATGGAGAACGCGCTCGGCAAGACCCTCGGGGTGCCGCTGTTCCAGGAGCAGATGATGCAACTCGCCATCGACTGCGCCGGGTTCACGCCCGCCGAGGCGGACCGGCTGCGGCAGGCGATGGGCGCCAAGCGCTCGCACGAGCGGGTCGCCCGGCTGCGCGAGCGGCTGCTCGGCGGGATGGCCGAGCGCGGCATCCCCGAGGAGGTCGCCGAGGACGTCTACGGCAAGATCGAGGCGTTCTCCAACTACGGCTTCCCGGAGAGCCACGCGATCAGCTTCGCCTACCTGGTGTACGCCAGCGCCTGGCTCAAGTACCACTTCCCGGCGGCCTTCACCTGCGCCCTGCTGGCCAACCAGCCGATGGGCTTCTACTCGCCGCTGAGCCTGGTCGCGGACGCCCGGCGGCACGGCGTGCGGGTGCGCGGGGTGGACGTCAACGCCAGCGCGCCGCGCCCCACCCTGGAGCCGCACCGGGGGCCGACGCCGGAGCCGCCGCTGACCGCGGGCCGCCCGCAGCCGGCGATCCGGCTGGGCCTGGAGACGGTGCGCGGCATCGGCGCCCCGCAGGCCGCGGCGATCGCGGCCGGTCAACCGTACGCCGACCTGGAGGACTTCGCGCGCCGTACCGGTCTGCCCGCGCCGGCGCTGGAGGCGCTGGCGACGGCGGGCGCCTTCGACTGCTTCGGGCTGACGAGACGTCAGGCACTGTGGACCGCCGGTGCGTTCGCCGGTATCTCGGCCGCACTGATCCCGGGGACCACCCCCGGGACGGAGGTGCCGCCGCTGCCCGGCATGAGCCCGGTCGAGGAGACCATCGCCGACCTGTGGGCCACCGGAACCTCCGCCACCAGCCACCCGCTCCAGCACCTGCGCGCCCGCCTGGAGCGCGGCGGCGCCCTGTCCGCCGCCGAACTCCCGGACACGGCACCGGGATCGGAGGTGGTGGTCGGCGGCCTGGTCACCCACCGGCAGCGGCCGCCGACGGCCGGCGGGGTGCTCTTCCTCAGCCTGGAGGACGAGACCGGCCTGATCAACGTGGTCTGCAACCGCCCGGTCTGGGAGTCCCAGCGCCGTACGACCCTCGACCGGGCCGGCCTGCTGGTCCACGGCCGCATCGAGCGCGACCGCGGCGCCACCAACCTGATCGCCACCCGGCTCACCCCGCTGCGGATCGGACTCTGAGCGGGGCAGGGGGGTGGCCTCCAGGCCTGCCGTCCGCACCGCCGCAGATGGCGACCCGGTCGGCTCAGGCGGGCGTCCGCCCCTTGCCCGGGGCGCCGGCGAAGACCTGGGCGATGGGGAGCCAGGCGGTCGCGGTGGGGCCGGTGGCGGTGAGGGCGAGGTCGTCGCGGTGGCGGCGCTGGGTCACCAGGAGGCAGAAGTCCAGGGCCGGTCCGGTCACCCGGTCCGTGGCGCCGTCCGGCCCGAAGGTCCACAGGCCGCCGTCGGGCGCGGTCAGTTCGAGCCGGACGGGCGACTCGGGGGCGGGCAGCCCGTGCAGGGTGAACGCGAAGCCGAGGGTGCGCAGCCCCAGGTGGGCGATGTGCCGCAGTCGGGCGGTGGGCTCGCGGGCGGCGCCGAGCGCGTCGGCGACGTCCTGGCCGTGTGCCCAGGTCTCCATCAGCCGGGCGGTGGCCATCGAGGCGGGCTTCATCGGCGGGCCGAACCACGGCAGCCGGGTGCCGGCCGGGGTGGCGGCCAGTGCGGCCGACACCTCCTCCCGGCCGGCGCGCCAGCGGGCGAGCAGGTCCGCGGGTGCGGCGGCCGCGCCGCCGGCCGCGCCCTCGTCCACCGGGTCGACGCCGGCGGCCGGCAGCGTGCCGAAGCGCTCGTCGCGCGCGGCGGCGAAGCCGTCCGCGTCGCGCGCGGCCAGCGCCGTCCAGTCGTCGGTCCAGGCGAGGTGGGCGATCTGGTGCGCGATCGTCCAGCCCTCGGCGGGCGTCGGGCGCGCCCAGCCGGCCGGGTCCAGCCCGGCCACCAGGGCGTCCAGCACCGCGCTCTCGGCCCGCAGGTCGTCCAGCAGCGCGGTCAGGACGTCCGCCGCGGGCGTCGTCGGGGTGTTCGGGTCCGTCATCGGTTTCCCTCCTTCCGGGTCCGGCGCGTTACCCGCCGGTAAGCCACGGCCGCACCCTACGCCCGGCCCGGCCGCCGCGCCCGCCACTCCGTCGAAGACGCGGGGAACACCCACGTCAGCACTCTCGCCAGCGGCCGTGCCGCGTGTGACAATCTCGCGATGACAAGGGCGAAGACGGGCCCCGGGGCCGCGGACACCCTCACCACCCCGGCGCACCCGGACGATCCCGGGCTCGCCGCCCGCGCCGCCGAGTTGGTGCGGGACGCCGTGCTCGGCGACCTCGCGCGGCGGGTGGTGGCCGAGTGCGGGGCCGACGTCGGACTGGTCGGCGTGCCGCAGCCGCCGTCCGGGCCCCGGGGGAGCGACGCGGGCATGGTGCTGCGCCACTGGGCCGGCACCCGGGCCGACCTGCTGCACGACCGGGCCGTCCCGACCGGCACCGGCCTGGGCGGGCGGGCACTGGCCGAGCGGGCGCCCAGCTGGGTGCCCGACTACCGTGCCGCCACCACGATCTCGCACGACCACGACGCCGCCGTCAGCGCCGAGGACCTGTACGCGATGCTCACCGTGCCGCTGCTGCACGGCGACACCGTGTACGGCGTGGTGTACGCGTCGCTGCGCGCCGTCGTCCCGTTCGGGGACGTGCGGATCGCCGCCGTCGGCGAACTGGCCGCGACCGCGACCCGGGCCCTGGCGGGGGCGGCCGCCTGGCGCTCCGCGCCGCCCCGACGGGCCGCCCCCGTACGGCCGTTGACCCCGCGCGAGCACGAGGTGCTGCGCTGGGCGGCGACCGGCCGGACCAACCCGGAGATCGCCGCCCGGCTGGGCCTCACCTGCAACACCGTGACGGGCTACCTGAAGTCCGCGATGCACAAGCTCGGTGTTCGCAACCGCACCGAACTCGCCCTGGCGGCGCGCGAGTCCGGCCTGGTCGACCGGTGAGCGCACCCGGTCGGCCGGTGGGCGTACCCGGTCGGCCGGTGGCGGGCCTCAGCCGACCTGCCGATCCCGCCCCGTCCAGTACGGCTCGCGCAGCCGGAACTTCTGTAGCTTCCCGGTGGCGGTCCGCGGCAGGGCCGCCCGGAACTCCACCGAGGTGGGCGACTTGTAGCCGGCCAGCCGCTGCTTGCAGTGCGCGATCAACTCGGCCTCGGTGACGGCCTCCTGGCCCTCTCGGAGGACCACCAGCGCCTTGACGGTCTCGCCCCACTTCTCGTGCGGCACTCCGATCACCGCGGCCTCGGCGACCGCCGGGTGGCCGTACAGGCAGTCCTCCACCTCGATCGAGGAGACGTTCTCCCCGCCGCTGATGATGACGTCCTTCTTCCGGTCCGAGATGGTCAGTTGGCCGTCCTGGCCGAGGACGCCGCCGTCGCCGGTGTGGAACCAGCCGTCCCGCAGGGCGTCGGCGGTGGCCGCGGGCTGCTGCCAGTAGCCGTCCAGCACGGTGTTGGAGCGCACCAGGACCTCGCCGGAGGCGTCGACCCGCAGCCGGGTGCCGAGCGCCGGGGCGCCCGCCTGCACCAGCTTCTCGGCCCGTTCGGCGGCGGGCAGGGCGTCCCACTCGGCGCGCGAGCGGTTGACCGTGACCGCCGGGGAGGTCTCGGTCAGGCCGTAGAGCTGCATGAACTCCCAGCCCAGCTCGGACTCGACCTGCTGCACCACCGAGGTCGGCGGCGGCGCGCCGGCCACCACGATCCGCACCCGGTCCCGGCCCGGCACCGGGCCGTCCCACTCGGCGGCCGCGTCCAGCACCATCTGGACCACGGCGGGCGCGCCGCTGAGGAAGGTCACCCCGTGCCGCTCGACCCGGCGCAGGATCTCCGCGCCGTCCACCTTGCGCAGCACGATGTGCCGGGCGCCGAGCCCGGTGAGGGCGAACGGCAGGCCCCAGCCGTTGGCGTGGAACATCGGCAGGGTGTGCAGGTAGACGTCCCGGTCGCCGACGCCGTAGTGCAGGCCCATCAGTACCGCGTTCAGCCAGATGTTGCGGTGGGTGAGCTGAACGCCCTTGGGGCGGGCGGTGGTTCCGCTGGTGTAGTTGATCGTGGCGGTGTCGTTCTCGGCGATTTCGTACCGCCGGGGGGAGTTGTCGAAGTCGTGCAGCAGCGCGTCGCTGTCCGCGCCGAGCACGAACTTGTGCTTGGCCGCCACCCCGTCCAGCGCGTCGGCGAGTTCGGGGTCGACCAGCAGGACGGACGCGCCGCTCTGCTCGACGATGTACGCCACCTCCTCGGCCTTCAGCCGGAAGTTCACCGGGACCAGCACCCGCCCGTGCCCGCTCACCCCGAACAGGGAGGTCAGCAGCCGGGCCGAGTTGTGCGACACGACGGCGACCCGCTCGCCCGGCCCGACGCCCAGCCGGTCCAGCCCGGCCGCCTGCGCCCGGGCCAGTTCGGCGACCCGGCGGTAGCTCAGCTCGCCCCAGGATTCGGCCGGCTGCACCGGCTCGTCGACGATGCCGACCCGGTCGCCGTAGACCAGCTCGGCCCGGTCGAGGAAGTCCATCACGGAGAGTGGAATCTGCATGCGCCCACTGTCCTCTCCCGGCCGCCCGCCGGACACCCCCGATCGGGGGTGTCACCTGCGGAAGGGCGGAAGGAGGGTGAAAGTCGGGCGGAAGGGGCGGATTCCGTCTGCTGAGCCCGTCGCGAACGGACGGGCGACCAATGCGGTGGGCCGGCCGGCCTCCTGCTGGGAAGATCGCAGCGAACGGCCACACACCCACGGGGAGAAGCACCATGAGCGACCGACGACCCGGGCACCCTCCACGAGGCCGGGGGACTGCGGTGACCGCCCCCGCCACCGCGCACCCGAGGGCCGAGGGCCTGCTGCTGCGCCCCTTCGAGGACGCGGACGCACCGGCCCTGATAGCGGCGTACCGGGACGAGACGCTGCGCCGCTTCACCCGCGTCCCGGTGGGGAACGCCGAGGAGGCCGCGCACTGGCTCGGGCTGCAGTACCGGGGCCGGGCGGAGGGCCGCCGGTACAGCTTCGCGGTGCTGGAGCCCGGCACGGGCGAACTGCTCGGCAACGTCGCGCTCAAGCGGGGCACCCCGGGCGGGGAGGCGGCCGAGGTGGGCTACTGGAGGGCGGCCGCCGCCCGCGGCCGGGGGGTGGCCCCGCGCGCGGTGGTGGCGCTCACCGCCTGGGCCTTCGACGTGCTCGCCGACGATGGCCTGGTCCGGATCGACCTGCTGCACCAGGTGGACAACCCGGCCTCCTGCCGGGTCGAGGAGAAGAGCGGCTACGCCTTCCAGGAGGTGCTGACGGCCTTGCCGCCGGAGTTCCCGTCGGACGGTCACCGGCACTCCAGGAAAAGGCTGGACGGAACCGAACACGGCAGGTCAGAGTAGCCGGATGGGATCTCTGGTACGACACGTGACGATCGACTGCGCCGACCCGTACGGCCTCGCGCAGTTCTGGGCCCAGGCGCTGGACGGCACCCTGGCCGAGGACGACAACCCGGGTGACGAGGAGGCGGTGGTGCAGTCCGCTGGCGCCTCGCTGCTGTTCATCCGGGTGCCCGACGGCAAGTCGGTGAAGAACCGGGTCCACCTCGACCTCCAGCCGCAGGACCGCAGCCGGGACGAGGAGGTGGAGCGCCTGGTCGCGCTCGGCGCGACGGTGCTCGGCGACCACCGCACCCCGGACGGCAAGGGCTGGGTCACCCTGGGCGACCCCGAGGGCAACGAGCTGTGCGTCGAGCGCAGCCAGGCCGAGCGCATCGCCACCGGCAACGCCTGAGCCAACGCCTGAGCCAACGCCTGAGCCAACGTTCGGGCCACCGCCTGGGCCACCGCCTGAACGAACGGCCGCCGAGTCCACGAGGACCCGGCGGCCGTTCGTTTCGCCCCGCCCGGTGCACCCGTCACACGACAGGCCGATGTCTCGGGCCGTCGCAGTGGAACCGTCCGATAATCGAACCTGGCTGATGCCACGTCGCGGCGATTTTCCCCGACCCCACCACCCGAGAGACAGGCAGGTACCCCATGGCCAGGATCGCCGTGATCGGCGCCAACGGCACCATCGGCAGCGCCGCCGTCGCGGAGGCGGCCGCGCGCGGGCACGAAGTCACCGCGGTGGTCCGCGACCCGGACCACTACCGGGGTGAGGCGGCCTTCGTCGAACGCGCGGACGTCCTGGATCGGGCCCAGGTGGCCCGGGTGGCGGCCGGCCAGGACGTCCTGGTGAGCGCGGTCGGCGGCGGCGACGGCCCGGGCCACCTGGCGCTGATCGAGCCGGCCGCCCGGTCGCTGGTGGAGGGCCTGCGCTCGCTCGGCGACGCCGCACCCCGGCTGATCGCGGTCGGTGGCGCGGGCAGCCTGGAGACCGCGCCAGGGGTGCGGGTCTGGGACGCGCCGGGACTGCCGGAGCCGGTGCTGGAGATCATGCACGCGCACGGCGCGGCGCTGGACTACTACCGGGCGGTCTCCGACGTCCGCTGGACGGTGCTCAGCCCGGCCGCCGAGATCGGCCCGGGGGAGCGGACCGGCCGCTACCGGACGGGCCTGGAGCAGCTGCTCACGGATGCTGCCGGGCGCAGCCGGATCTCGGTGCCGGACTACGCGGTCGCCCTGGTCGACGAGGCCGAGCAGCCCGAGCACATCGGCGAGCGCTTCACCTGCTGCGCGCTGTGACTCTCGGTTACGGCGAGCCCGGTCAGCCCAGCTGGATCGACCGCTTGGCGAGCCCCATCCAGAACCCGTCGATGACGCTGCGCTGGCTGCCGAGGTCGGCCTCACCGGCGCCGAGGGTGACGAAGAGCGGGGCGAAGTGCTCGGTGCGCGGGTGGGCGAGCCGCCCGGCGGGGGCCTTGCGCTCGAAGTCGAGCAGCGCGTCCAGGTCATGGGCGTCCAGGGCGCGCCGGCCCCAGTCGTCGAACTCGGCCATCACCGAGCTGATCCGGCCGTCGTTGCTGAGCGCCCGCAGGTTGTGGGTGAAGAAGCCGCTGCCGACGATCAGCACGCCCTCGTCGCGCAGCGGGGCGAGCCGGCGGCCGATCTCCAGCAGTCGCTGCGGGTCGAGCGTGGGCATGGAGATCTGGAGGACGGGGATGTCGGCCTCCGGGAACATCTCCACCAGCGGGACGTACGCGCCGTGGTCGAGGCCGCGGTCGGGGATGTCCTGGACGGGCGTGCCGGGGGCGCGCAGCAGCTTGCGGACGCGGTCGGCGAGCGCCGGTGCGCCGGGAGCGGCGTACTGGACCTGGTAGTAGTGCTCGGGGAAGCCCCAGAAGTCGTACACCAGCGGCACGGTGGTGACGGCGCCGAGGGCGAGCGGTGCCTCCTCCCAGTGGGCGGAGACCATCAGGACGGCCTTGGGCCGGGGCAGGTCGGCGGACCAGGCGGCCAGTTCGCCGGGCCAGACCGGGTCGTCGGCGAGCGGCGGCGCGCCGTGCGAAAGGTACAGGGCGGGCATACGCTCGGGGGCCGCGGTGCTCATGGCGTCCTCCTCCTGGGTCGAACGGAACGGGTGGCTCAGAAGAGTAGTTCAAATTTGAACCTCTACTCGCTGACCGTACACCTTCGTTCGAATTTGAACAACAGGAGTAGACTTCACCACATGTCCACACTGAACGAACCCCGCTGGCTGGACCAGGACGAGATGGCTGCCTGGCGGGGCTTCGTCGTCGCGAGCAACCTGCTCAACCGCCGACTGGAGCGCCAGCTCAAGGAGGACTCCGGCCTCTCGCACCAGCAGTACGAGATCCTGGTGCACCTGTCCGCGGCCCCGGCCCACGCGCTGCGGATGACCGAACTCGCCGACAAGCTGGTCACCTCCAAGAGCGGCCTCACCTACCAGGTCACCCAGCTGGAGCGGATGGGCCTGGTCGCCCGCCGCTCCTGTCCCAGCGACGTGCGCGGCGTCATCGCCGAACTCACCGACCAGGGGCGGGAGTCGCTGCGGCAGGCCGCACCCGGGCACGTCGCCCTGGTCCGCGAGCTGCTGATCGACGTGCTCACCCGCGAGCAGCTGGCCGTGCTCGCCGAAAGCCTCGGCGAGGTCAGTGCCCGGTTGCGCCTCGACGACACACCCTGAATTCCTGAAGCCCCGAGCCCCTCAGTCGGTCCCCCCCCCCCGCGCCGCTCCCCGCAGCAGCAACTGCCGCTCCCGTTCGGCGATCTACCGAGCCGGAGCCGGAGCCGGAGCCTGAGCCTGAGCCCGGGCCCGGGCCCGGGCCGGCTGCGGGGCGCAGAGCAGGGCGGTCCGCAGGTCGAGCCGGTCCCGCAGCCTGGCCAGGCTGCGGCCGGTCAGCTCCTCGATCCGGCGGATCCGGTAGTGCACGGTGTTGACGTGGATGCACAGCGCCTCGGCCGTCCGCGCCCACGAGCCGTCGTGGTCCAGGAAGACCGCCAGGGTGCCCAGCAGCGAGACGCTGTTCTCCCGGTCGTGGGCGGCCAGCGGGGCCAGCAGCCGGACGTGGAAGGCGGCCGTCACCTCCGGCGGGATGCCGCGCAGCAGTCCGTCCAGCGAGTCCAGTTCGGCGGCGCTGCCGACCGGGCCGGCCGAGCCCTCCAGGACGTAGCGGGCCTGCACCAGCGCCGCCCGCAGTGCGGCGGGGGCGGGCGGGGCGGCCGGGCCGACGCCGACCCGCAGGGTGCGCCCGCCGGTCAGCCGGCTCTGCAGCGCGGGCCGGGCCCGGCGCAGCCGTTCGGCGACCTGCTCGACCGGCGCGGCGACCAGCGCGGCGGACCGCCCGTCGCGGTCGGTCCCGGCGGCGTACGGCGCGCCGAGCGGGTGCAGTGCCTCGGCCAGTGCGTGCGCCGCCCAGGCGGCGGGCGGGCCGTCGCCCGGCGCGGCACCCGCCTCGCCCGCCCGGCCGCCGTCGATCCGCGTGGTGACCGCCACCAGCGACTCGGCCCCGCCCAGCCCGCAGGCGGCGAGCGGCTCGGTGAGCCCGGCCTCCCCGGCGAGCGCGTCCAGTAGCCGCCCGGCGGCCCGGCGCCGCGCGCTCGCGTCGGCGTGGGCACGGGCGGCGAGCGGGGCGAGCAGTTCGGCCAGGGACTGGAGCACCGGTTCGGCCGCCGCCGAGCGCAGGTGCGGGCGCAGCCGCCAGCCGTCGAACGGCGAGCCGTCCTGGGGCCCGACGGGCAGCCCGGTGTCGCCGCGCCCGGCGGGCGGGACGGATGCGGCGGTGGTAGGTGCGGCATTGGCGGGTGCGGGTGCGGGTGCGGGTGCGGTGGCGGGTGCGGCGGTGGCGGCGACGGCCCGGCCGCCGGCGGTGGTGATCGAGCAGTCCGGTACCCCGAGCCGGCCGACCGCGTGGGCCAGCACCTCGCCGGCCCCGGCGTCCGCGTGCAGCAGGTCGAGCAGCTCGTGCCGGACGGTCTCCGGGATTGCCGCGGTGTCCTGGGCGCCGACCCGCAGGCCCCCCCAGGGCCGCAGGTAGACGCGGTCGGTGACGGCGCGGAAGCTGACTCCGGCGGGCACCGTCAGCAGCGGGATGCCGTGGGTGCGACAGGCGTCGGCGAGGCTGTCCGGGACGCTGCCGTGGGTGCCCTCGCCGGCCAGCAGCGCCGCCACGCCCGCGCTGCGCAGGGCGGTGGCGAAGCGCAGCGCGCCGGAGGCGTCGGCGGGCCGCCACCAGACCAGGCCGGTGAGAACGAGTTCGCCGGGCTGGAGGTAGTGGGCCGGGTCCTGGAGGTCGGTGGAGCTGAGCCCGGTGACCGGGCGGTCGAGCAGGTCCGGGGTGCCCCAGGCCAGGCGGATGTCCAGGTCGTCGAGGTGCAGCAGGTCGCCGACGATCATCTCTCGCTCATCTCGCTCTCGCTCTCGCCCTTGTGTGCCGCGCCCGGCTGTGCCTCGCAAGTGCAAGGTTCAGGTGCTCGTGGGCATCGTAAATGCAAGTCACGCGGCAGTGATTCTTCTTGTCGGATCATCCAGCGTGGGCCCCTCGGCGGGTGTGCGGAACCAGTCGTCCACCCGATTGCGGTGCTGCTTCCAGCGGTTTCCGCCGGCTTCGATCGGCTTCCGCCGGTGCGGGGCGCGTCGAGCCGTCTCCTCGGACATGCCCGCCCGTGCCATCGCAGCTGCTGGCGGTAAGCGGCTTCACCCATCGCAGATACCGCTGAAATCATCCTTTCGGTGCCGCAGCTGCGAATGCCCGGGCCCTCCCTCGGGTAACCCCCTCCCGGGTCGCGGCGGCGCGGCCCGGGAGGAGGGAGCGCCATGACCCCGTCGAGCCCCACCGTCCGGTTGCACGGCCACTTCGACCGGCCCGCCGAGCTGTCGGTCGACCAGCTGCGTGCCCTCCCCGCGCACCGCGTCGAGGTCAGCTTCGACTGCCTGGCCGAGGGCGAGCAGCGGCACGACTACGAGGGGCCCGCGCTCTGGGACGTGCTGCGCGCGGCCCGGCCCCGGATCGACTTCTCCGGCCGCAAGCAGCGGCTGCGCTTCCTGCTGTCGGTCAGCGGCGCGGACGGCCACCGGGCCGTCGTCTCCTGGGCCGAGATCGACCCCGACTTCGGCGGCCAGCGGATCCTGCTGGCCACCAGCATGGACGGCGCCCCGCTGGACGCCGCCGGCCCGCAGCTCGTCGTCCCCGACGACCACTGCGGCGCCCGCTACGTCAGCGGGGTCACGGCCGTGTGGCTCGGCCCGCTGGGTGAACCGGAGGCCTGAGCCCCGGCCGCGGGCGGGCCTTGGCCCCGCCCCGGGGCCCGCTCTCGGCGAGTGCTTCGCGGTGGAGCATCGTCGCTGCTCGGAGGGGGTGCGGTCGATCGCGGGGAATACCGGAAAACAGCTCGCCGGATGCCTGTTTCCGTGCCAACATGCCCCATATGGGGACGATTCTGCACGGCACCCTGGTGACCCTCCGCACCGCCGACGCCGACGACATCCCGGCGCTCGCGGCCATCCGCGGCACGCCCGAGGTGTTCGCCCGTTGGCGGGGCGGTGACGACCTCGCCGACGCCGTCGCCAGCGACCTGGAGGAGCCCGACACCGAGACCCTCGCCGTCGAGGTGGGCGGGAAGATCGTCGGCGCCATCCAGTGGTACGCCAACAACGACGACGAGTACCGGCACGCCGGCATCGACATCTACCTCGACCCGGAGGTCCACGGCGTCGGCCTCGGCGCCGACGCCGTCCGCACGCTGGCCCGCCACCTCGTCGACCACCACCACTACCACCGGCTGATCATCGATCCGGCGGCCGACAACACGGCCGCGATCCGCTGCTACGCGAAGGTCGGCTTCCGCTCCGTCGGCACCATGCGCCAGTACGAGCGCGGCCCGGACGGCACCTGGCACGACAACCTGCTGATGGACCTCCTCGCGGACGAACTCCGCTGACCGGTGCGCCCGCGCGGTGGTGGGCGGCCCGGCAGCGCCTCGACCGAACCGGAGCGCGCGTGACGCGGAGTCAGATCGCGGCTGCGCCCGCGGTCGCCCGCTCCGGCGCCGGGCACCCGCAGGTGCGTCGCAGCACCAGCCGGGCCGGGAAGGTCCGCGCGCCGGTGGAGCGCCGCTCGGCCCCGCCGAGGACCAGGTCCACCGCGGCGCGGGCCATCTCGTCCTGCGCGGTCGCGACGGTGGTCAGCGCCGGGCCGGCGATCACCGCCTCGGCGATGTCGTCGAAACCGGCCACCGCGAGCTGCTCCGGCACCCGGATGCCCAGGTCGTCGGCGGCCCGCAGCAGGCCGATCGCCTGGTCGTCGGTCGTGCAGAACACGGCGGACGGCCGGTCGGGCCGGGCCAGCAGGGCGAGCGCCTCGGCGTGCGCCCGGACGCGGTCGAACGGCGCCGGCACCAGCCGCCCCTCGGTCGCCAGCCCGGCCTCGGCCAGCGCGGCGGCCCAGCCGGCCGTCCGCCCGGTGACCGGGTCGTGCGGGCTGAGCGCGAGGGTGCCGCCGAAGCAGTGCACCTCGGCGTGGCCGTGCCCGAGCAGGTGCCGGACCACCTCGCGGGCGCCGCCCTCGTCGTCCGCCACCACCGCGACGCCGTCGGCGGTCTCCGCCCGGTGGTGCAGCAGCACGACCGAGGTGCCGTCGCCCACGTCGAAGCCGGTGAGCCCGGGGGTGGCCGGGTCCTGGGTGACCAGGATCAGCCCGTCGACCTGCATGCCGAGGAACGCGCGGATGTAGTGCGCCTCGCGCTCGTCCACGTAGTCGGAGTTGCCGATCAGCAGGAGCCGGCCGTGGTCGGCGGCGGCCTGCTCGACGGCGTGCGCGAGCCCGGCGAAGAACGGCTGGCGGGCGTCCGGCACGACCATGCCGAGCAGGTTGGTCCGCCGCCGTGCCATCGCCTGGGCGACCCGGTTGGGGCGGTAGCCGAGCTCCTCGACCGCCGCGAGCACCCGCGCCCGGGTCGCGGGCGCCACCGGCCGCGGCCCGTCGTTGATCACATAACTCACGACCGCCGTGGACGTCCCCGCCACCCGCGCCACATCGTCCCGTGTCACCCTCGCCATGCCCGCGAGCCTACACAGCGCCTCCGACGGCTCCGGGCTGCCGTCGCCGCCGGACGCCCGCCGCGGTCAGTACGTGTGGTCCGCGGTGATGTCCGCCGAGAGGCCGAGGGCCTGTTCGGCGGGTCGCCCGCGCAGCGCCAGCAGGGTCTGGGCCAGCGCGTCGACGGCGGCCAGGTGGGCGAGCCGGCTGGCCGTGGTCTCCAGGCCGAAGACCAGGTCCTGCCCGCCCGCGACCAGGGTGTGGGTGGCCGTCTCGGTGAGCGGTGAGCGGGCGTAGCTGGTGAGCGCGACCACGGCCGCCCCGGCCGCCCGGGCCCGGCGCGCGGCGTCGATCACCAGCGGGGTGGCGCCGCCGTGGCTGACCGCGAAGCAGACGCCGCCGGGCGGGAGCTGGGCGGCGGCCAGCTGGGCGGTGAGCGGGTCGGCGGGGGCGTCGACGCGCAGGCCGAGCGCGCGCAGCCGGTAGGCGAGGTCGAGTACCACCGCGCCGGACAGTCCGGAGCCGACCAGTACCACCTGGCCGGCGCCGGCCAGCACCTCGGCGGCCGCCCGCAGGTCGTCGGCGGTGAGCGTGGCGGTGATCCCGTCCAGGGCCGCGCGGGCGGCCCGCAGGGTGTCGGCGAGGGCCCGGGCGGCCGGGTCGCGCGCGTCGTCGGCGGGGGCCGGGGCCGTGGCGGGGGAGTGCCGGGCGGCGGCGATCTTCAGCTCCTGGTAGCCGCGGAAGCCGAGCCGCTGGCAGGCCCGGACCACGGAGGAGGGGGCGGTGCCGGCCAGTGCGGCGACGTCGCTGACGCTCAGGTGCACCAGGCCGGCGCCCCGGTCGAGCACCACCTCGGCCACCCGCGCCTCGGCGCCGCGCAGGTCGCCGAGCCGGGCCCGGATCCGCGCGGCGAGCTGGGACTCCAGGGGCGTCATGTCGGAATGTCCTTCCATGGCGCTAGGGTAGCGTGGAATTCGGTTCCAGGCCGTGCCGGATCGCCGGAAGGCCGTCGGAGGGGAGCTTCGCCATGTCCGAGATCGTGCCGGCCGTGCCGGTGGCCGTGCTCGCCGCGGCCGGGCTGCACGCTGTCTGGAACGGCCTGGCCCACCGGATCGCGGACAAGCTGGTCGGCTTCGCGCTGATCAACCTGACCTACACCGCGTGCGCGCTCGCCCTGGTGCTGCTCAACCCGCTGCCGGCGGCCTCGTCCTGGCCGTACCTGCTGGCCTCGGTCGCCGTCCAGACGACGTCGACGGTCCTGCTGCTACGCGCCTACCAGCTGGGCGACTTCGGGCAGATGTACCCGATCGCGCGCGGCTCGGCGCCGCTGCTGGTGGCCCTGCTGTCGGCCACCGTGCTCGGTCAGCACCCGGGCGCGGGCGAGCTGCTGGGCGTGGTGGTGATCTCCTGCGGCCTGATCGGGCTGGCCTTCGCCAAGGGCGTCCCGGGGCGGGCGCAACTGCCCGCGCTCGGGGCCGCCGCCGGGACGGGCGTGATGATCGCCGTCTACACGGTGCTGGACGGCAGCGGCGTCCGGCACGCCGGGACGGTCGGCGGTTATGTGGCCTGGCTGTTCCTGTTGCAGGGGCCGACGCTCGCGCTGATCGCCTGGGCCCGGCGCGGCCGTTCGCTGCTGACCGGGGTCGGCAAGGTGGTGCCGGTGGGGATCGCGGGAGGCGTGCTCTCGCTGACGGCCTACGGCCTGGTGGTGTGGGCGCAGTCCCGGGGGGACTTGGCGACGATCGCGGCGCTGCGCGAGACGAGCATCGTGATCGCCGCCCTGATCGCCACCGTGGTGTTCCGCGAGCGGCTCGGCCGTCTGCGGCTGAGCGCCAGCCTCACCGTGTTGGCCGGGATAGCCGTCCTGGAGCTGGCCCGGCCGTAGGCCCTGTCCGGCCGATCGCGGGCCGATCCCCCCGAGACCGGCCGGACAGGGCCCGGTGGCCGTCAGCCCTTCTCCGGCACGATCACGGTCAGCGCGGTGCTCAGCAGCTCGAAGCCCAGGGACTCGTAGAGCCGGCGGGCCGGGTTGCCGTCGGTGACGGCCAACTGCACCTCGACGAGCCCGCGTTCGGCGGCGTCGGCGAGGGCGCGGCGCAGCAGGTCCGCGCCGAGGCCCCGGTAGCCGAGCTCCGGGTGCCGGAAGACGTCGGCGATCCACGGCAGGCCGCCGCGGTCGGTGAGGACGATCCCGGCCACCACCCGGTCCTGCGCGTCCACGGCGAGCAGGCTGGACGGCAGCACCGGCCCGATGACCTCGCCGGCGAGCAGCGGGGCGATCCGTTCCGCCAGCGCCTGCCGGTCGTCGCCCGCGAAGTGGTCCGGGTGCCCCGGGGCGAACGCGGCCCGCCAGGCCTCGAACAGGTCCTCGGGCGCGCGGTCGCAGGGCACGGCCCGCAGGCCGCCGTGCAGCGGGGCCCCGGTCCAGTCGGCGGGCGGCGGGTCGGCGACCAGGTCGCGCCGCATGGCGTGGGCGTGCCGGAGCACGGTGGCGCCGTGCTCCAGCAGGGCGAGGCCGAATTCGGGCGTCCCGGAGACCACCCACCCGGCCATCTCGGTGCGCACGAACTCCACCGGGTCGATGCCGCCGGTCTCGTCCACCACCTCCAGCAGGTCGGCCCAGGGCCGGCCCTCCCGCTCGCCCGGGAGGTAGCGCACCACCGGTACGCCCTCGCCGTTACGCCCGATCATCAAATCCGTCTCGGTCACACCAAGCCCCATTCGTACGGTCGTTCGTCCGCTGTCATGGTCGACGAGAGCGCTCCCGGGGGCAACCGAATTGTCAGGCCACCACCGCGGCGCGGACGCAGAGCACGTCCGGCAGGTGGGAAGTCAGCAACGACCAGCTCTCGCCCTCGTCGTGGCTGCCGTAGACGTCGCCGGTCCGGTTGCCGAAGTAGATCCCGGCCGGTTCGGCGTCGTCGGTGCGCAGCGCGTCGCGCAGCACGATGCCGTAGTGGTCCTCGCCGGGCAGGCCGTCGGCGAGCGGCTGCCAGTTGGTGCCGCCGTCGGTGGTGCGGAAGACCCGGCAACGGTGGTCGGGCGGGATGCGGTCGTCCGCGCCGCTGAGCGGGAACAGGTAGGCGGTGTCGCCCCGGCGCGGGTGGGCGGCGACGGCGAAGCCGAACGCGGCGGGCAGTCCGTCGGCGACGGAGCGCCAGCTCGCGCCCCAGTCGTCGCTGCGGTAGACACCGCCGTGGTTCTGCAGGTACAGCCGGTCGGGGTCGACGGGGTCGGGGGCGATCTTGTGCACGCACTGGCCGAACTCGGGGTACTGGCCCTCCTCCGGGAGGAACTCGGCGCGCAGACCGGTGTTGGCGGGCTCCCAGCTGTCGCCGCCGTCCTTGCTGCGGTAGACGCCGCCGGTGGAGACGGCGACCAGCAGCCGCTGCGGGTCGCGGGGGTCGGTGACGACGGTGTGCAGGCCCTGGCCGCCGTAGCCGGCGCCCCAGTCGGTCCGGTGCGCGTGGTTCCAGAGCGACTCGACCAGGCGGAAGGTCTCGCCGCCGTCCTCGGAGCGGAACAGCGCGGCGGGCTCGGTGCCCGCGTAGACGACGCCGGGGGCCTCCGGGCCGGCCGGCTGGAGCTGCCAGACCCTGGTGAGCGAGGCGCCGGTGGCTTCGGGGAAGCGGATCGCCGGCCGCGGCGGCTCGTACCAGGTGGCGCCGAGGTCGTCGGAGCGCCAGACGGAAGGCCCCCAGTGGCTGCTGTCGGCGCCGACCAGCAACCGGGTGCGGCCGTCGCGGCGGTCGATGGAGACGGAGTAGATCGCGTTCATCCGGAAGTGCGGCCCGCTGAACTCCCAGTCCAGCCGGTCGCGGCTGCGGCCGAGAAAGAGGCCCTTCTCGGTTCCGACGGCCAACAGCACTTCGGTCATGCCCCACACCACCTGGTGACGAGTACGGCCCCCCGGGACGGCCCCCGGCGCCCAGTGTCCCGCCGTCCACCGGTGGCCACATCTCGCCGCGCCCGATCACCCGGAAGGCCCGCTCACCAGGAAGGCCCGTGCGTCCGGCTCACCCGTGCGTCCGGCTCACCCGCCCGGCTCACCCCCGGCAGCCCTCCAGCAGCCGCAGCCACACCTCGCTGATCGTCGGGTAGGAGGGCACGGCGTGCCAGAGCCGGTCGATCGGCACCTCGCCGACCACGGCGACGGTCGCCGAGTGCAGCAGTTCGGCGACCCCGGGGCCGACCAGGCAGGCGCCGACCAGCACCTCGCGGTCCAGGTCGAAGACCACCCGGGCCCGGCCGCGGTAGTGGTCGCCGTACAGCGAGGCCCCGGCGACGGCGCCGAAGTCGTGGTCGACGGCCTTGACCCGCAGACCGGCCCCTTCGGCCGCCGCCAGGGTCAGTCCGACGGCGGCGACCTCCGGATGGGTGAACACGACCTGCGGCGCGCCCGCGCTGTCGGCCGACGCGGCGTGCGCGCCCCAGCGGGAGGTGTCCAGCGCACGCCCCTGGGCGCGGGCCACGATCGCCGCGCCCGTGATCCGGGCCTGGTACTTGCCCTGGTGGGTGAGCAGCGCCCGGTGGTTGACGTCCCCGGCGGCGTACAGCCACTCGCCGTCGACGCCGAGCACGGTGCAGCTGTCGTCCACCTCCAGCCAGCCGCCCGGCTTCAGCCCGACCTGCTCCAACCCGACGTCGGCGGTGCGCGGGGCCCGTCCGGTCGCGTACAGCACCTCGTCCACGGTCAGCCGCTCGCCGCCACCGAGCGTCAGGACCACCGGCCCGGCGCCGTCCGCCCGCTCCAGCGCGGTGGCCTCCGTCCCGAACCGGAGGTCCACCCCGGCCTCGCGCAGGCCCTCCGCGACCAGCTCGCCCGCGAACGGTTCCATCCGCGGCAGCAGGTGGTCGCCGCGCACCAGCAGCACCACCTCGGAGCCGAGCGCCCGCCAGGCGGTCGCGAGCTCCACCCCGACCACGCCGCCGCCGACCACCGCCAGCCGCCCGGGCACGGCCGGAGCGGCGGTCGCCTCCCGGTTGGTCCACGGGTGGGCCTCCGCCAGCCCCGGCACGCCCGTGGGCAGCACGGGACGGCTGCCGGTGCACACGGCGACGGCGTGCCGGGCGGTGAGCACCCGTTCGGTGCCGTCCTCGGCCTCCACGGTGACGGTCCGCACGCCCGCCAGCCGGCCGTGGCCGCGCACCAGCTCGATGCCGGCGTCCCGCAGCCACTGCACCTGGCCGTCGTCGTTCCAGTGCGAGGTGAAGGAGTCCCGCCGGGCCAGCACCGCGGCCGGGTCCAGCCGCCTGCCGCCGACCGCCTCCCGGGAGCCCGCCACCGCGCGGGCCTCGGCCAGCGCGGCCACCGGGCGCAGCAGCGCCTTGCTCGGCATGCAGGCCCAGTACGAGCACTCGCCGCCGACCAGTTCGGCCTCAACGACGACCGTGCGCAGCCCGGCGGAGGCCGTCCGGTCGGCGACGTTCTCGCCGGTCGGGCCGCCCCCCAGGACGATGACGTCGTACTCCTCGGCGCTGCTGGTCATACCCGGTCCTCCGTGGTGTCGATGGCCACCCCGGCCCGCAGGGCCAGGGTGACGGGCGTGTGGTCGCGGACGTCGAGCAGCCGGGCGCGCCGGGCGTCGGCCGGCGCGCCGGTGAGGGCGACCTTCCGGGAGGTCGGCCCGCGGCTGCCGTTCGTCTCGTACCCGAGCCTGACCCGAACGGCCTCCGGCGGCCACTTCTCGCGCTCCGCGTGCATCCGCAGGGGCTCGCCTTCCCGTGGGATCCGGCCCCCGGCCGGACGGGCGCCGGGCCGCGTGCCCGGCGCCGTGCCCATCCTGCGACGCCGGCGGGGCTTCGCGCAGTCGAACCCGCCGACGGGCCCGAGTCGAGGGCGGGTGGGAGCCGAGGGCGGGTCAGAGCGCCGCGAGCTCGGCCAGCACCGCCGCCGTGTCGGCCGGGCGGGAGAACATCGGCCAGTGCCCGGTGGGCAGTTCGCGCAGCTCCCAGTTCGGCCCGTCGAGCCCGGCGAACCACGGGTGCCCGGCCGTGATCATCGCCTGCACCTGGGCGAGCGGGAAGGAACAGGTCACCAGCGCCTGCGGCAGCGCGGCCGAGGCGCCCGTCAGCCGCAGCCGGTCCCGGTACGCCCCGGCCGGGTGCGGGGTGGCCCGCTCGCGGATCCGGGCGAGCGCGGCCTCGTCCAGGCCCTCCACGTCGGCGCCGTCGGCGGCGAGGTCGGCCCAGGAGGGCATCGGGAGGCGGCCGTCGACCACCGAGGCATCGGCCGCCGCACGGTGGTCGGGCTGCCAGAGGTCGTACAGCGAACCGCCGTCGATCATCGGGCCGCTGTCCAGGTAGACCACCCGGCGGATCCGCTCCGGCATCCGGTCCGCGATACCGCCGGCCGGGGCGCAGGCACCGCTGTGCGCGACCAGCACCACCTCCCAAAGGTCCTCGCGGACCAGCAGGTCGGCCAGCGCGGCGATGTGCTCCGCCAGCCCGATCGGCTCGGCCTCGCCCGCGCGCTCCGCCAGCCCGGGCAGGGTCACGGGGTGGACGGTGTGCCCGGCGGCGCGCAGCGGCGCGGCGACCTCGTCCCAGGCCCAGGCGCCGAGCCAGAAACCGGGGACCAGTACGAACGTGCTCATGGTGGGTCGCTCCTCGCGGTCGGGCGGGATCTCCGTCGCGGACGACTCTAGGACCGACCCCGGCCGGACTTCGTCCGGATTTCCGAGCGGCCGGGCCCGGGGAGCGTGACTCCCCGGGCCCTCGGACGAACGGACACCCGGACGCCCGGGCGGGTCAGGCCTGGCCCCCGGCCGCCTGCTCCTGCGCCACCTTGCGCTTCACCTCGGCCATGTCCAGCTTCCTGGCCTGGCCGATCAGGTCCTCGAACACCGACTCCGGCAGCGCACCGGCCTGCGAGAAGACGAGCACGCCCTCACGGATGATCGCCAGCGTGGGGATCGACTGGATCCCGAACGCGGCGGCCAGCTCCACCTGCGCCTCGGTGTCCACCTTGGCGAAGACGAGGTCCGTGTGGCGCTCGGCCGCCTTCTCGTACACCGGGGCGAACTGGCGGCACGGCCCGCACCACCCGGCCCAGAAGTCGATGAGGACGAAGTCCTGGCCCTCCGGACCAGGGACGATGTCGTCGAAGTTCTCCTTGGTCAGCTCGACCGTGCTGCTCATCTCGCGATTCCTTCCCTTCCGGAGGCGGCGCTACCGATCACGTGCTCGCGACAACCGCGCGCCCCGACGGGGTATTCCGCGGCCGCGCGCCGGTGGCCGCCTCTGCCGGCAGCTGCCCGCGCCGGTTCAGCGCCCGGGCGCCACACACCGTGCGGAGCGGAAACCCCACGGGCGGGAGACCTCGTACACCGCCAGCCGCTCGACCCGGGCCGGCCCCTGCACGCCGGGCCAGCGCGGGTTCGGCGTGCCGTCGCCGATCAGGTGCTGCCGTTGCCAGATGCGGTTCCAGCCGACCCGCAGGGCGGGCTCGAAGCTGTGCCACCGTCCGCAGGGGCACGGCTGTCGCACCCAGGCGCAGGTCCGGCAGAGTTCGGCCAGGCCGTGGCCGGTCGAGCGCGACAGCACCGGCTCCTCGTCCCCGCAGGCCGGGCAGCCGGGCAGTTCGGCGCCGTCCAGCAGCGCGTTCTGCCGACGGACGTAGTCGGGCAGCCGCAGCGGCGGGTGGAGGAAGGGGTCCGCCCGCCAGGCCGCGTCCGGTGCGCCCCACCAGGGGCGGTTCCACCACACCGGCTCGGGCGGTTGCCGCCGCCCGGCCCGCTTCTCCGCCCGGCGCCGCGCCGCGTACTCCTGCGCCCCGGCCAGCCACAGGACCCGTGCCTCGTGCAGTTCCTCCACGGCCCGCACCAGCGAGTCCGGGTCGGCCTCCAGCAGCCGGGGCATCCGGGCGCTGAGCGTGAGGTGGTGGTAGGTGGCCCGGAAGCCGTACGGCGCGAAGCAGGTCAGGCAGGTCCGCAGGGCGTTGAACCGGCGGCGCGCCGGCAGCCGCTCGTCGTGCACCCGGGCCCGGTGGGTCAGGAAGCTGGTCACGGCTGCCCCGCGGTGACGTCGGGGGCCGACTGTGTGCGCATCACCGGGTGATCATGTCGGACGGCCCGCCCGTCGGGCCAAGGCGTTACCCCGCGTCCGCCGCGATCCGGGCCAGGACCCGGCCGCAGCGCCGGGCGAAGGCCCGTTGCGCGAGCGGCAGCAGCGGCCCCGCCAGCCGGGCGTACCGGGCGACCGGACGGCTGAAGGCGGTCACGCTGAACCAGACCGCCCCGTCCGCCTCCAGTTCGACCAGGAACGTCTCCTCGCCGCGGGCCAGATGGCCGGCCCGGGTGCCGTAGGTGAAGCCGTACCGGTCCGGGCCGTCGACGGTGGCCAGCACCCGGTTGGGGGCGCCGGCCCGGAGCGGGCCGACGCCGATCGCGCAGTGCACGGCGACGCCGGGGGCGGCCTGGTCCGCGTCGGCGTCGATCCGCACGCCGGCCAGCCGGTGCATCCGCCAGCCGAGCAGGGCGGCCCCGGCCACCTCCAGGGCGGGGCGGCCCCGGCCGACGAGCGCCCGGTGGCGCAGGTGGCGGTACCCGCCGGGCAGGTGGCCGGTGGCGCTGGCGCCCTGCTCCGGGTAGCTGAGGTCGGTCATCGGTGGTCCTCCGCGGTGGTGATCCGGCGCCAGGCGAGCAGCGAGCAGAGCGCGAAGCCGAGCGCGTTGCCGACGCCGTGGGTGGCGGCCATCCAGGCCAGGGTGGGGTGGGGGAGCCCGGACGCCTGGCCGAGGGCCCACCACAGGGCGAGCAGCATGGTGAGGGCGAGGACGGCCGAGGAGGCGGTGAGCAGCCGGGCGGTGACCGGGTCGGCGGCGCGCGGCCGCAGGTCGCGCCAGGTGACCAGGCCGACCAGCCACATCCCGGTGGTGAGCACGCAGGCCCCGGCGAACTGGACCCAGGTGCCGAGGAAGTACCCGGCGAGCACCAGCAGCGTCCCGGCCGGCACGCTGAGCGCGGCGCAGCGGGCGGCGCCGGAACCCGCCCGGGTGCTGCGGCAGACCAGCCCGGCGACGAGGGCGGCGGTGAATCCGGCGTAGTGGAAGTGCGGGACGGTCAGCGCCAGGACGTGTGGTTCGAAGTCGAACAGCGGGTAGCCGGAGCGCTCGGCGACCAGGGCGGTGCCGGCCACCGCCGGGGCGGCGAGCGCGGTGAGGACGGCGAGTTCGGCGGGCGCGAGCGAGCGGGTCCGGCGCAGCCGCAGCGGTGCGTGGAGGGCGACGGCCAGGGTGCCGAGCGCGTAGAGGGCGGCGCTGCCGGTGGCGAGGCCGCCGCGCGGGAGCCAGAGCGAGAGCGCGCCGGGGACGGCGGCGAGCGGCCAGAGCCGGCGGACGCGGGCGAGGCCGGGTTCGCCGATCAGGGCGAGGCCGAGCGGGACGACGGCGCCCATACCGAGCAGGACCAGCAGGTTCACCAGCTCCGTCGTGCCCTTGCCCATGCCGGAAGCGCCTCCTTGAACGCGTTCAAATCTTGGTCGTCGACGACTCTACGCCGCAGAGTTGAACGCGTTCAACTCGCCCCCGGTCCGCCTGCCCTGGTGTTCACGGTGGGTGCGGCGCACTCTGGAGGAGTAACCGATGGAGGTGATCCGCCATGCAGACTCTGGTCGGTTGGCACATCGAGATGGAGTTCCGCGAGGACGGCCCGCGCACGACCGCCGCGGCCATGCTGCGGCTGCGCGACGGCAGGGAACTACGGGCCCACGGCTACAGCAGCCGCCACCCCTCGGACCCGGAACAGCTGCGGGTCGGCGAGGAGATCGCGGGGGCCAGAGCCCTCAACGACCTGGCCTCGCAGCTGCTCACCAAGGCCCACGGCGAGATCCAGGAGGTCAGCCCGGTCCCGACCCACCCGTTGACGTGAGCGCCCCGCACCCGGACGGCGGCCACGCCGGCGGCCGGGAGCACCGTCCGCGCATCCCGCTGATCTGCCCGCGCTGCGGGCACGAACAGCAGGTCGTGCCCGGCGGCCCCGACCGGGCGGTCAGGGTCGTGCACGTGGCGACGGGCCGGGAGGCGTGCGAACCCGGGGACCTGGCGAAGGCGCCGGACGACGGGCCCTGACAGCGCTCCCCGGCAGCGCGAACGCTTCACCACGCGAACGGCGCCGGGGGCCGGGCCGGTCCGTGCCCGGTCCTGCCCCCGGCGTCATCAGGTGGCCCGACGGGGTCAGTTGACGCAGTACGTCGTCGGCAGCTGCCACTCGGGCCCGACCAGCCGCTGCTCCAGCTCGTTGAGCGTGATCCGGATGCCGACCGTCCCGGCCAGTCCGACCCGGAACCGGCTGCGGGCCAGGGCGATCAGCGCCGTCAGGCCGTACTTGTTGATCAGCGAGGTGCGGTAGCGGGCGGTGTCGTCCGGGTCGCAGAGCCGTGCGCGGGCCGGCACCGGCCGCCCGGTCGGGCGCCCGTGGGAGTCGCACGGGCCGACCAGCACCCGGGGGTGGCGCCGGATCCGTTCGGCCTCGCCGGAGTGGGCCGGGGTCCAGACGCCGAGCGCCGTGCCGTCGGGCACCACCCAGATCTGCGAGTCCTGGCGGGTGCCGTCCTCGCCGAAGGTGGTGAGCAGGAGGTATCTGTTGTCGGCGAGCTGGTCGGATCGGTCGTGCATCTGTCCTCCCTCTGGCGTGGGGACCGGGGCCGTGGGTCAGTGCCCGTGGCCCTCGGTGATCTCGCGGTACTCCTCGGCGGTGGGCTTGGCGATCCGGGCGTGTTCGCCGTGGAATCCGCGGGACAGCCGGGCGCGGGTGCGGGTGAGCACGCCCGCGCTCCGGGCGACTCCATTCTCGTCGACGGGGGCCGGCAGTTCGAGGGGGCGGGGCTGCTCGTGTGCGGTGAGCCGGTGCAGTTCGGCGGGCGCGAGCCCGGCGTGCACCTCGGTGAACTCGCCGTGCGGCAGGCGCTTGACGACGCCGGTCTCGCGTCCGTGCAGCACCTTGTCGCGGTCGCGGCGCTGGAGGCCGAGGCACCAGCGCTTGGTGATGACGAAGACGGCCACCGGGACGGCGAAGAAGCCGATCCGCACCGCGTAGGTGATGGTGTCGAGCGACAGGTGCAGATGGGTGGCGATGAGGTCGTTGCCGCCGCCGGCCAGCATCGCCAGGTAGAGGCTGATCCAGGCGGCGCCGAGCGCGGTGCGGACGGGCGCGTTGCGCGGCCGGTCCAGCAGGTGGTGTTCACGCTTGTCGTCGGTCACCCAGCTCTCGATGAACGGGTGGACCGCGATCGCGCCGAGGATCACCGGGAACAGCGTGAACGGGATCAGCACGCCGAGGTTGAGGGTGTGCCCCCAGAGCCCGACCTCCCAGCCGGGCATCACCCGGATCAGGCCCTCGGCGAAGCCCATGTACCAGTCGGGCTGGGCGTCGGTGGAGACCTGGTCGGGGCGGTACGGGCCGTACGCCCAGATCGGGTTGATGGTGGCGACGGCGGACATCAGCGCGACGATGCCGAAGACCAGGAAGAAGAACCCGCCGGCCTTGGCCAGGTAGACCGGCATCAGCGGCATGCCGACGACGTTCTTCTCGGTCCTCCCGGGCCCGGCCCACTGGGTGTGCTTGTGGTGGAAGACCAGGATCAGGTGCGCCACCAGCAGGCCGAGCATGATGCCGGGCACGAGCAGCACGTGGACGGTGAAGAACCGCGGGATGATGTCGTGCCCGGGGAACTCGCCGCCGAACAGGAACATCTGGAGGTAGGTGCCGACCAGCGGGATGGCCAGCAGCACGCCCTCGATGAACCGGATGCCGGTGCCGGAGAGCAGGTCGTCCGGGAGCGAGTAGCCGAAGAAGCCGTCCAGCATGCCGAGGAAGAGCAGCAGGAAGCCGAAGACCCAGTTGACCTCGCGCGGCTTGCGGAACGCGCCGGTGAAGAAGACCCGCATCATGTGCACGAACATGGCCGCGACGAAGACCACGGCGGCCCAGTGGTGGATCTGCCGGATCAGCAGCCCGCCGCGGACCTCGAAGCTGATGTCCACCGTCGAGGCGTAGGCCTGCGACATGGGCACGCCCTTGAGCGGCACGTACGAGCCGTCGTAGATCACCTCGCCCATGGAGGGCTTGAAGAACAGGGTCAGCCAGACGCCGGTCAGGATGATGATCAGGAAGGTGTACAGGCAGATCTCGCCCAGCATGAAGGACCAGTGGTCCGGGAAGATCTTGCGCAGGTTGGCCCTGGCCAGGGTGTGGATCCCCAGCCGGCCGTCCGCCCAGTCGACGGCCCGCCGCCCCCGTCCTGGGTTCTGATTCCGGGTCATGTGCACGCACCTCGGTCGGAAGGAAGTGGGGATAGTTCCCCGCTTCTCGCTGGGGCCACCATAATCGGGGAGCTGACCCCACTTCTACCCGGGGTCGCTGTGATCCAGACCCCGGAACCGTCGACCCGGAAACGGCGAGCGGCCCGCCCGGAGCCCCAGGAAGGGGACACCGGACGGGCCGCGTACGCACCCGAGCAACCCGCAGGCGTCAGTGCACCAGCACCGGCACCTCGTCGTTCTTCGCCGCACCGGCACCCGACGCCGACGCCGCGTCCGGGCGACCGGCGTTCACGAGGGTGAAGGCGATCGCGGAGGCCGCCACCAGGATCCCGAAGGACACCCAGATCGCGGTCGTGAAGCCGTGCACCATGCCCTGGAACTGCAGGGTCTGGGCGGCGGCCGGCGACGCGGCCGCCGCGGCGGTCGCGTGCGAGGCCAGCCAACTGGTGGTGGCACTGGCCGCGATGGTGTTCAGCAGCGCGGTGCCGATGGCGCCGCCGACCTGCTGCGAGGTGTTGACCATCGCCGAGGCGACGCCCGCGTCGCGCGGCTGGACGCCGTGCGTGGCCAGGCTCATCGCCGGCATGAACGCGGTGCCCATGCCGAGGCCCATCAGGACCAGGCCGGGCAGGATCAGCATCGGGTAGGAGGTGTCCAGGCCGATGTTGCTCAGCAGCAGCATGCCGATCGAGGCGACCAGGAAGCCGGGGGCCATCAGGAACCGCGCCGGGACGCGGGTCATCAGCCGGGCGCCGATCTGGGTCGAGCCGGTGATCATGCCCGCCACCATCGGCAGGAACGCGACGCCGGTCAGCACCGGGCTGTAGCCGCGCACGAGCTGCAGGTAGTAGGTCAGGAACAGGAACAGGCCGAACATGCCGATCACGGCCAGGCCGAGCGACAGGTACACCCCGCCGCGGTTGCGGTCCAGCACCACGCGCAGTGGCAGCAGCGGGGCCTTGACCCGGCGCTCCACCAGGACGAACGCGGTCAGCAGCACGGCGGCCGCGACGAACAGCGCCAGCGTGCTGGCGGCCGTCCAGCCGCTGGACTCGGCGCGGGTGAAGCCGTACACCAGCGAGACCAGGCCGGTGGTCACCAGCAGCACGCCGGGGACGTCCAGCCGGTTGCGGTTGCGGCCCTCGGCGGGCTCGCGGATCACCAGGACGGCGCCCGCGGCGGCGACGATGGCGAACGGGACGTTGACGAAGAAGGTCCAGCGCCAGTTCATGTACTCGGTCAGCAGGCCGCCGAGGATCAGGCCGATCGCGCCACCGCCACCGGCGATCGCGCCGTAGATGCCGAAGGCCTTGGCGCGCTCCTTGGCCTCGGTGAAGGTCACCGCCAGCAGCGACAGCGCGGCCGGGGCGAGCAGTGCGCCGAACACGCCCTGGAGGGCGCGGGCGCCGAGCAGCATCGCGGTGTTGGCCGCGGCGCCGCCGAGCGCGGAGGCGAGGGCGAAGCCGGCCAGGCCGACCACGAAGGTCCGCTTGCGGCCCCAGAGGTCCGCGATCCGGCCGCCGAACAGCAGCAGGCCGCCGAAGGCCAGCGCGTAGGCGGTGATCACCCACTGGCGGTTGCCGTCGGAGATGCCCAGGTCCCGCTGGGCGGACGGAAGGGCGATGTTCACGATGGTGGCGTCCAGGACGACCATCAGCTGGGCGAGGCCGATGAATATCAGCGCCTTCCAGCGCCGGGGATCGGGCAGCGTCGCCGGTCGGGCGTCGGTTTCAGGCATGGGGGTACTCACTTCACGGTGCGTGGCGTGCGACAAGGGTCGACCGCCGTACGGGGACGGCTGGTCGCCGTACGGGGCGTCGGTGCGGGGCGTGCGGGGATCGGCTCCTGGCGGGCCGGTGGTCGGCCTGGTCCGGAGGGCGGGTCGGTCGGTCGGGGTACCGCTGGTGGGTCAGTGGTGGGGTTGGAAGTCCTCGAAGGTTGCGGCCCGGCCGGGCAGCACCGAACGGGCCGGCGTGCGCAGCCCGTCCAGGAACAGCTGCAGGTGCCGGTGGACGAAGTCGTCGAGCAGTTGGCAGGACGTCCCCGGCAGCGGCCGGGTCAGCTGGCTGATCGCGATGAACAGGTCACCGTGGTCGACGTCCGCCCGCAGTTCACCCGCCGCCCGGGCGCGCTCCATCAGACCGCCCACGGCGGCCGTCAGACGCTCGCGGGCCTCGGTGAGGTCCGGGTCGAACGGGTCGACATGGCTGGTGAACATCGGGCAGAGCGCGCCGAGCTTCTCCGCGACGGTCGCGTGCGCGAACCGCTGCAGGGCGTCGAACGGGACGCCGTCAGGGGCGTCCGCCTCGACCGTCGCCGTCTCGGCGAGGGCCAGGATACGGCTCTTGACGAGCAGTGCCACCTCGCGGACCAGCGCCGAGCGGTCCGGGAAGTTCCGGTACAGCGTGGCGTTGCCGACCCCGGCCCGCTTCGCGATCTCGTCCAGCGGCACGTCCGCGCCGTGCTCGACGAAGGCGTCGCGAGCCGCCAGGACGATCCGCTCCCGGTTGCGGGTCGCGTCAGCGCGCAGCTTGGGCGCACGGACGGTCTCCACGGGTCGGACCGGCTCGGTGGCGGCGGTGGTCACGGCGACTGCTCCTTCAGGATACCGGGGAAGTTCTCCCCGCTTCTGTCTACGAAAGACCAAACGGGGATTCCTTCCCCGGAAATTTCGCCTTTCCATGTGACCTGGGTCACATTTACCCGCTCTGGTGTGACCGGGAGGGCCGGGCGGTGGGCGCTATCGTCGGAATCCAGATGGCCCGTGACCACTTGCCGGTGTGTTCGTTGCCCCACAGGGTGCCCAGGCGAAGGAGGAAAGCCCGTGACCGCGATCTCCGACCGCCCGCAGATGCTGCCCGAGGAGTTCGAGGAGTTCGCTCGTCTTCTGGCTCGAACTGCCGAACGCATCCGGCCGGAGCTCATCAACGGGAAGCTGGGGGTCAAGCCCGTGCCAGGCGGCGACCACGGCCGCATGATTCAGTGGCTGCTGCGGATCTGCATTCAGGCTCGGCCTGAGCTCTATCTGCACGATCAGGGGCTGAAGATCCAGGGCTACCGTGGCAGTTTTGCCCGCCCGGACGGCACGTTGGCGCACGCAGACGCCTTCGTCGGCACGGCGGAGTGGGCCGAGACCAGCGACGTGCTGATGGTCGCCGAGGTCACCTCCTACGACTCCGATACCAATCAGCGGGACCGTGTCGAGAAGCCTCGGGCCTATGCGGAGGCCGGCATCCCCGTCTACCTGTTGATCGACCGCGACTCCGCCGAGGTCACCGTCTACAGCCAGCCCGACGGCGTCCGTTACGAGACCGCGCAGATCCTCCCGTTCGGCAAGACCGTCCACCTCCCCGAGCCGGTGGGGATCTCGCTGGACACCGAGCCGCTCAAGAACTGGGTGTGCTGATCCCGGCCATGCCTCCCGGAACGCGCTACGCCCTTCGGCCTAGGCTGTGGGCGTCCCGGGCGGCCGGTGGGCCGTGGGAGTCGGGAGGGGCCCGGCGGCCGGGTGGCGAGGAGGTCCGCGATGGGCAGCGGTGAGACCGCCGAGGTGCGCTGCGTGGCGGCCGTTCCGTGCTGGGTGAGCCTGACGGCCCGGGATCTGGAGGGGGCGAAGGCGTTCTACGGGCCGCTGCTCGGCTGGGAGTTCGAGCCGGGGCCGGACCGTTTCGGCCCGTACCTGCACGCGGTGACCGGCGGGGAGGCGGTGGCCGGGCTGGGGGTCGCGGGCAGCGACTGGGCGATGCCGGTGGCGTGGACCAGCTACTTCGGTACGGAGAGCGCGGACGAGGCCGCCGACGCGGTGCGCGAGCGCGGCGCGACCCTGGCGGTGGGCCCGCTGGCCTTCGACGCCGGGCGGGTGGCCTTCGCGGCGGACCCGGCCGGGGCGGTGTTCGGCATCTGGGAGGGCCCGCTGGGCCGGGCCCGGCGGCTGGACCTGCCGGGCGCACCGGTCTGGATCGAGCTGCGCACGCCGGACCCGTTCGCGGCGGCCCTGTTCTACGGGCAGGTGTTCCGCTGGGACGGCCGTGACCCGGAGCGGTTCGACGTCCGCTGGGAGCACGACCGGGTGGTGCTGCGGGCGGAGGGCCACAGCGTGGCCGCGCTGGCGCGGGAGCAGGCGGGCGGTGCGGCGGGGCTGCCGCCGCACTGGGAGGTGTCCTTCGCCGTCCCGGACGCGGACCGGGCGCTGGCCCGGGCCGTGGAGCTGGGCGGTTCGGCGGTGGGAGCCGCCTTCGACTCCCCGTACGGGCGGGTGGCCCGGTTGCAGGACCGGGAGGGCGGCCGCTTCGCGGTGATCAGCCCGAAGAACTGAGGCTCACGGCTCGGCGGTGCCTGCCTCGGCGGTGCCTGCCTCGGCGGGCCCGGTGGCCTCGGCGTCTTCGGCGTCTTCGGCGGTTTCCGCGCGTTCGGCCCGCAGCCGGTCGCCGAGCGCGGCTCGGGTGGTGGCCGGCAGGGCCTTGCGGGCGGCCGGGAAGAGCTGCTTCTCCTCGACGGCGAGGTGGCGCCGCAGGGTGTCGGCGAGGCCGCGCAGCAGGGTGTCGAAGGCCGGGTCGGCCGGGCCGAGCCCCTGGAGGTCGGAGAGGTACTGCCCGATCGCCAGGTGCTCGTGGATGCTGCCGAACACCAGCGCCCCGCCGTCCGGCACGTCGTGCTGCACGAGCGGGAAGAGGTGTTCCTCCTCGGCCGCGCAGTGGGTGAACAGCAGGTCGGTCAGCCGGGCCAGCAGGTCGGTGCGCTCGGCGGCGCCGGTGGGTGCCTGCTCGATCCGGTCGAGCAGCTCGGTGACCGCCCGGTGGTCGGCGGTGAACTCGCCGAGGATGTCCGGCCTGCGGCTCATGGCGTGCCCGCCTCTCGCACGGATCGCGGCCCCCGCTCCTTCCAGTATCCGGCGTCCGGCACCACGCCGGTCGCCGCAGGTCAGGGCCGGTCGCGCCGCCCGGTGAGGGCGAGCAGGCGGGTCTGCGGACCGGCGTCGTCGGGGACGGGCAGGGGCGGGTCGAACAGGCCGCTCCCGGAGAGGTCCCCGTAGCCGGCGAACTCGCCGAGGGCGAAGTCGACGAGTTCTGCCGGGAGCCGGGTGTGCCGTCCGATGGCTTCGGCGAGGTCCCAGCTGTGGATGACCAGGTCGGTGGTGAGCTGGTCCAGGTAGTACTGCCCGGAGACGTCCCCGAAGGAGAGGTGGACGGTGAGTTCGGTGGCGCCGGGGACGGCGAAGGCGTCCCGGGCGGCGTCGGCGGCTTCCGTCCAGGTGGTGACCGGGTCGTCGCCGAGGACGTCGCCGTCGAAGCGGCCGCCGACCTCGGAGATGGTGGCGCCCATCAGCAGTTCGGGGATCCACAGCTGTTCGCCGGTGAGGTGGTTGACGAGCTCGCGGACGGACCAGCCGGCGCACGGGGTGGGGGCGTCCCACTGGCGGGGGGTGATCAGCCGGACGCGTTCGCCGAAGGCGGCGAGGGCCTCGGGGTAGGGCGTGCCGGGTTTCGCGGTCCGCCGGTGCTGCCTGCGTTGAGCCATGTCTCCACCCTGCCCCGGGCGGGGTCCGGCCCGCGAGTTGTCCACGATGCGTCAGTTGTTCAAATTCGAACTCCAAGGTACGGTCGAGGAGTGGCCGGTTCAAATTTGAACAACAGTCGCGGGGCGACCCGCCCGGCCGCGCCACCACACCCCTACGACCGATCCCGATCGATGGAGACGCGCATGCCGAGCAGCAGCCCGAGCACGACCGCCCCCACCACCACCGTCCTCCCGGGCCGGGTGACCCCCGACTCCGCGACGACCTCCCCGCACGCCTACGACGCCGGACTCCTGCTCCTGCGCCTGGCCCTCGGCCTGACCATGGCCGCGCACGGCAGCCAGAAGCTGTTCGGCTGGTTCGGCGGCGGCGGGATCGACGGCACCGGTCAGTTCTTCACCATGAGCGGCTACCCGGCGGGCAACGCCATGGCCGTGGTCGCGGGCCTCACCGAGACGCTCGGCGGACTCGCCCTCGCCGTCGGCCTGCTGACCCCGCTGGCGGGCGCCGCGATCGTCGGCACGATGGTCAACGCGATCGCCGTCACCTGGGGCGGCGGCTTCTTCGCCCCGAAGGGCAGCGAGTACGAGCTGCTCCTCACGGCGGGTGCCGCCGCGCTCGCCCTGACCGGCCCGGGCCGCTACGCCGTGGACCGCTTCCTGCCGGTGCTGCGCGCGCACCGGCTGGCGTACGGCGCGGCGGCGGTTCTGGTCGGCCTGGTGACGGCCGGCGTGATCCTGCTGCTGCGGAAGTAGTCGAGCGGGGCGTCAACCCCCAAACGCAGGGGCCGTGGTGGCGATTCGCCATCACGGCCCCTGCGTCGTTCCCCCGCCAATCGCTCACATGAGCGGGGCTATCCAACGTCATGTGATGTGTGCCATGGTACATGTCACACTCCCCACCGTGTGCACGACGGAGCCGCCCACGAGGCGCCGTCGCCAACGGTCCTCACCACCCCACCGGCCGCACCCCCAATGCGGCCGACGACGGCCCGGAGGCCCCCACGTGAGTTCCGCGCGTCTGCTGCGACTCCCACAGCTGGCAAGGCTGTTAGTACTCGCCCTGACCATGTTCCTGACGATCGGCCTGTTCGCCCCGCAGAGCAAGGCCGCCCCCGCCGCCGCCCCCGGCGGCGGCGCGTCCGCCCCCACCACCCCCGCCGGACCGGCGCCGCAGCCCGCCGCCGGCGCCCCCGAACGCGGCCACACCGACCGGCAGTTCGCCTCTGCCGACCAGCGAGCCCCGCTCCCGCTCGACACTCGGCCGGCCGAGGCCCGGCCGACCGCCAAGGCCTTCGCCCTCGGCGCGGCGGCCGCACAGCCCTGCAATGTCGGCGACTTCACCGGCCGGACGGGCGGCGACCTGGTCCAGCACATCAAGGCCGCCGACATCCAGTGCATCAACGGGCTCTTCCAGCTCACCGGCGCGGACGCGAGGGGCGCGTTCCGTGAGGAGCAGATGACCACCGTGGCGTACGCGCTGCGCGACGCGTCCGGCAGCTACCCGGGCGACAACTCGACCTCCGTCGAGCAACTGGTGCTGTACCTGCGCGCCGGGTACTTCGCGCAGTGGTACCACAAGGACGACGTCGGCACCTACGGCACCGCCCTCCAGACGGCGATCCGCTCCGGGCTGGACGCCTTCTTCGGCGGCGCGCACGTGCGGGACGTCGCCGCGGGCAACGCGCCCATCCTGGGCGAGGCCGTCACCCTGATCGACAGCGCGCAGGAGAACATCCGCTACCTCCCGGTGGTCAAGCAGCTGCTGAACGACTACAACAGCGCCACCTGGAACCCGGCCGGCATGGCCTGGGCGGTGAACCCGGTCTTCACGGTGCTGTTCCGCGGCCACCAGGTGACCGGCTTCGACGCGGCGGTCGAGGCCGACCCGAGCGTGCTGGACGCGCTGTCCGGCTTCGCGACCCGCAACAACGACCAGCTCGGTGGCGACTTCGGCGTGCTGGTCTACAACGCGGCCAAGGAGCTGACCCGCTTCCTGAAGGACACGGCGCTCCAGCCCAAGGTCCGTCCGCTCGCCAAGTCGCTGGTCGCGCAGTCCGCGCCGAACGGTCGCACCGTCTACCAGTGGGCCGCGGTCGCGGACGGGGTCGGCTACTACGACGCCGCCAACTGCGCCTACTACGGCACCTGCAACGCCTCCGACCAGCTCAAGGCGGGCGTGCTGACGGTCAACTACACCTGCAGCCCGAGCATCAAGCTGATCGCCCAGGCGCTGGACAACACCCAGCTGGGCACCGCCTGCACCAGCCTCACCGGCCAGGACGCGTACTTCCACTCGGTGGTGCGCGACAACGGTCCGGTCAAGGACGACAGCAACACCACGATCGAGGTCGTGGTCTTCCACTCCTCCTTGGACTACCAGGTGCTGGCCGCGGCCATCTACGGCATCGACACCAACAACGGCGGCATGTACCTGGAGGGCGACCCGGCCAAGGCCGGCAACCAGCCGCGCTTCCTCTGCTACGAGGCCGAGTGGGCCCGCCCGTCGTTCGAGATCTGGAACCTCAACCACGAGTACACCCACTACCTCGACGGCCGGTTCGACATGTACGGCGACTTCAACGCCGGCATGACCACCCCGACCGTCTGGTGGGTCGAGGGCTTCGCCGAGTACATCTCGTACTCGTACCGCAAGGTGACCAACGACGCCGCCATCGCGGCGGCCGCCCAGCACACCTACAAGCTGAGCGACCTCTTCGACACCGCCTACGGTGACCAGGACCGGGTCTACCGCTGGGGCTACCTCGCCGTCCGCTACATGCTGGAGCAGCACCGCGGCGACCTGGACTCCGTCCTCGCCAAGTACCGCGCGGGCGACTGGGCCGGCGCCCGCACCCTGCTCAAGACCACCATCGGCACCCGCTACGACGCCGGCTTCGACAGCTGGCTGACGGCGTGCGCCAACGGCGCCTGCGCCTCCGGCGGTGGCACGCCCACCCAGCCGCAGCTGCCGGAGTGCGCCGGCACCGACATCCGCAAGCTGGACGCCAACTGCGCCCGCAGCAACATCGCGGCGACCACCGGCAACTACGCGCACTTCTACCTCCTGGTGCCGGCCGGCACCAAGCAGGTGAAGGTCACCACCAGCGGCGGCACCGGCAACGGCGACCTCTACTACAACCCGGCCTCCTGGGCGTACACCGACGCCAGCACGGCGCACTCGGCGGGGCCGGACAACTCCGAGACCCTGACGATCACCAACCCGCCGGCCGGCTACGTCTACTTCAGCCTCTACGCCCAGCAGGGCTTCAGCGGGGTGAGCGTCACGAGCGAACTCTGACCGGACGCTCGTCGAGCGACCGAACACGGACAGGTGACCGCCCCGGCGGAGCGCTTCGGCGCCCCGCCGGGGCGGGTCCGTTCCCGTCGGCGGCCAGGTGTACTGACCACGGAGGTCGGTGACAGGGCCTATTCGCCGATCCGGACCAGCGCCAGGGTGATGTTGTCCGGCCCGCCGGCCGCGATCGCCGCCTTCCAGAGCTCGAACGCGGCCCTCCCGTCGGCGCGGTCGGAGCCGTCGTGCGGCCGGGCGAGCAGCGCGGCCAGCTCCTCCTCCGGCACCGGGTCGGTCAGGCCGTCGCTGCACACCAGGTAGCGGTCGCCGGCGGCCAGCGGTGCGGCGCGCACGTGCGGCTCGACGAAGGTCAGTCCGAGCGAGCCGCCCAGGGTCTGGGTGACCACCGAGGTGGTGCGCCGGCCGGGCGGCAGCGGCGGGCTGTCGTCCACGCTCACCCGGCGCAGCCCGTCCGGGGTGACCTGGTAGACCCGGCTGTCGCCCACGTTGAAGGCCACCGCCCGGTCGGGCAGCAGTACCAGGCCGGCCACCGTGGTGCCCATCGCGGCCAGCTCGGGTTCGCCGGCGGCGGCCGCGTACACCGCCCGGTTGCACTCCTGGAGTTCCTCCCGGACGGCCTCCTCGCCGTCCAGTCCGGTGCCGTCGGCGGCCAGCCGGCGGGCCACCAGGGCGCTGGCGACCTCGCCGCCGGGGTGGCCGCCCAGGCCGTCCGCCACGGCGACCACGCAGGGCGGGCCGAGCGGGAACAGCAGGGTCTGCGGGTTGCCGGTCACGGTGGCGCAGAGTGTCCACGGCCCGACCGTGAGGCTGTCCTCGTTGTGCTGCCGCACCAGGCCCTCGTGGCTCAGCGCGCTCACCGCGATGTACGTCGCCATCGGTTCGCCGCCCTTCCGGAGCTCCCCCCTCAATTGTGGGCGGGAATAACGATCCGCACCCGGGTGCTAAGGTGATTGAAAGTTTAACGATCCGCCCCGAGAGCCCCGTGCGCCCCGAGCGCCCGGGCGAGGGGCCGACCTGGAGTGTGGTGAGCAGCATGCAGTTCGGAATCTTCACCGTCGGCGACGTCACCCCCGACCCGACCACCGGCCGCACCCCGAGCGAGCACGAGCGGATCAAGGCCATGGTGGCCATCGCGCGCAAGGCCGAGGAGGTCGGCCTCGACGTCTTCGCGACCGGCGAGCACCACAACCCGCCGTTCGTCCCGTCCTCGCCGACGACCATGCTCGGCTACATCGCCGCGCAGACCGACCGCATCGTCCTCTCCACCTCGACCACGCTGATCACCACCAACGACCCGGTGAAGATCGCCGAGGACTTCGCGATGCTCCAGCACCTCGCCGACGGCCGGGTGGACCTCATGATGGGCCGCGGCAACACCGGCCCGGTCTACCCGTGGTTCGGCAAGGACATCCGCCAGGGCATCCCGCTCGCGATCGAGAACTACGCGCTGCTGCACCAGCTGTGGCGCGAGGAGGTGGTGGACTGGCAGGGTCGCTTCCGCACCCCGCTGCAGTCCTTCACCTCCACCCCGCGCCCGCTGGACGGCGTCGCGCCGTTCGTCTGGCACGGCTCGATCCGCAGCCCGGAGATCGCCGAACAGGCCGCCTACTACGGGGACGGCTTCTTCGCGAACAACATCTTCTGGCCCAAGGAGCACTTCCAGAAGCTGATCGCCCTCTACCGCGAGCGCTACGCCCACTACGGCCACGGCATGCCCGAGCAGGCGTACGTCGGCCTCGGCGGGCAGGTGTTCATGCGGCGCAACTCGCAGGACGCGGTGCGGGAGTTCCGCCCGTACTTCGACAACGCGCCGGTGTACGGGCACGGGCCCTCGCTGGAGGAGTTCACCGAGCAGACCCCGCTGACCGTGGGCAGCCCGCAGGAGGTCATCGAGAAGACGCTGGCCTTCCGCGAGTCCTTCGGCGACTACCAGCGCCAGCTGTTCCTGATGGACCACGCCGGCCTGCCGCTGAAGACCGTGCTGGAGCAGCTGGACCTGCTCGGCGAGGAGGTCGTACCGGTGCTGCGCGAGGAGTTCGCCAGGAACCGCCCGGCCGCGGTGCCGGACGGGCCGACGCACGCCGCGCGGGTCGCGGCCCGCGACGAGGAGTCCGCCGACGGGAAGTCCGTCGACGGGGAGATCGTGGAGGTGGCCAAGTGAGCGCGTACCGGCTGGTGGTGGTGAGCGCCGGGCTGAGCGAGCCGTCCTCGACCCGGCTGCTGGCCGACCGCCTCTCCGAATCGACGATCCGTCAACTGTCCGATGGCGGACGGCAGGTGGACGTCACGGTGGTCGAACTGCGCGACCTGGCCACGGAGATCGCCCACCACTTCGTCACCGGCTTCCCCGGCGCGGCGCTGCGCGGGGCGATCGACGCGGTGACCGGGGCGGACGCGGTGATCGCGGTGACACCGATCTTCACCGCCTCCTACAGCGGCCTGTTCAAGTCCTTCTTCGACCTGGTCGACCACGACGCGCTCACCGGCAAGCCGGTGCTGATCGCCGCCACCGGCGGCACGCCCCGGCACTCGCTCGCCCTGGAGCACGCCGTCCGGCCACTGTTCAGCTACCTGCGCGCGGTGGTGGTGCCGACCGCCGTCTACGCGGCCACCGACGACTGGGGCGCGGCGGGGGACGGGCTCACCGACGGCCTCCCGGGCCGGATCGACCGCGCGGCGGGCGAACTGGCGGCACTGCTGGCCGGCCGCGGCCCGGCGGCGCCGGCGCTGCCCGAACAGGTGGTGCCGTTCGCCGAGCAGCTGGCGGCCCTGCGGGTCTGACAGCCGGGGTGGAAGGGGCGGGCGCGTGACGGCGCGTCCGCCCCTTCCGCGTGCCCACCGGCCGCGGGCGCCCCCGAACGGCCTCGGCGGACGGCGCGTCCGGGAGGGCCGTTCGGGGGAGTGCCGCCCGCGCCGAATGGTCCGCTATGGGGTGTAATCGTACGCATGATCAGATGTCCGTTGGTCCGTCACGCCGCTGGTCCGTCACACCGTCGGCCCGCCCGGTCGGCGGCAGCCGCGGCACGCTGACCACCGGCCATGAGCGGGACGCCGCCCGGCCTCCCGCGCCACCGTGGAGGAGCCCTCGCCATGCAGGCCGAACCGCAAGCCGTGCTCTCCCCGCTGACCAGCGCGGCGGTCTTCCTGGTCCTCACCGTCGAGCCCGGCGGCGAGGACGCCGTCCGCGACCTGCTGCCCGACCTCGCCGGGCTGCGCCGCGCGGTCGGCTTCCGGGTCCCCGAGGGGGGCCTCACCTGCGTCACCGGCGTCGGCTCGGACGCCTGGGACCGGCTCTTCGACGGCCCCAGGCCGGCCGGCCTGCACCCCTTCCGGGAGGTGGCCGGCACCCGCCACCGGGCCCCGGCCACCCCCGGTGACCTGCTGCTGCACCTGCGGGCCGCCCGGATGGACCTCTGCTTCGAGCTGGCCGGCCAGCTCACCGGCCGGCTGGCCGGGGCGGCCACCGTGGTGGACTCCGTCCAGGGCTTCAAGTACTTCGACGACCGGGACCTGCTCGGCTTCGTCGACGGCACCGAGAACCCCGAGGGCCGGGCCGCCGAGACCGCCGCCGTGGTCGGCGCCGAGGACCCGGACTTCACCGGCGGCAGCTACGTCATCGTCCAGAAGTACCTGCACGACCTGGACGCGTGGAACGCGCTGAGCGTCGAGGACCAGGAGCGGGCGGTCGGCCGCACCAAGCTCACCGACATCGAGCTCGACGACGCCGTCAAACCGGCCGACTCGCACGTCGCGCTCAGCACCGTGACCGGGCCGGACGGCGAGGAACGGAAGATCGTCCGCTACAACATGGCCTTCGGCTCGTTCGACCGCGGCGGCGAGTTCGGCACCTACTTCATCGGCTACGCGCGCGATCCCGAGGTGACCGAGGAGATGCTGCGCAACATGTTCGTGGGCCGCCCGCCCGGCACCACCGACCGGCTGCTCGACTTCTCCACCGCCGCCACCGGCTCGCTGTTCTTCGTCCCGACCGCCGACTTCCTCGACGCCCCGCCGCCCGCGCCATCGGCGCCCCCGGTGCGGTCGGCGCCGCCCGCTCCGCCCGCTCCACCCGCGCCGAGTACTCCCCCCGCGACCGGCTCACTCGGCATCGGCAGCCTGCGCGGCACGCCCTGAACCGGACCTCCCGACAAGGACCCGCACCATGAACAACCTGCACCGCGACCTCGCCCCCGTCTCCGCCGCAGCCTGGGCGGAGATCGAGGAGGAGGCCCGCCAGACCTTCAAGCTCCACATCGCCGGCCGCCGCGTGGTCGACCTGAACGGCCCCGACGGCTCCACCCTCGCCGCCGTCGGCACCGGCCACCTGACCGGCATCGAACCGCCCGCCGACGGCGTCCAGGCCCACGCCCGCGCCGCCCAGCCGGTGGTCGAGCTGCGCGTCCCCTTCACCGTCCGCCGCGAGGCCGTCGACGACGTCGAGCGCGGCTCCCGCGACTCCGACTGGCAGCCGGTGAAGGACGCCGCCCGCACCATCGCCCTCGCCGAGGACCGCGCCGTCTTCGAGGGCTACCGCGCCGCCGCCATCGAGGGCATCCGAGCCGGCTCCACCAACCCGCCGGTCCAGCTCCCCGAGGACGTCCGCGAGTACCCCGAGGCGGTCAGCCGCGCCCTCACCGCGCTGCGCCTGGCCGGCGTCGGCGGCCCCTACTCGCTCCTGCTCGGCGCGGACACCTTCACCGCCGTCAACGAGACCAGCGACCACGGCTACCCCGTCCACAACCACCTCGCCCGCCTCCTCGACGGGGACATCATCTGGGCCCCCGCCATCGAGGGCGCGCTCCTCCTGTCCACCCGGGGCGGCGACTTCGAACTCTTCCTCGGCCAGGACGTCTCCGTCGGCTACCTCTCCCACGACGCCGACACCGTGCGGCTCTACCTCCAGGAGTCCCTCACCTTCCGCGTCTACACGGGAGAGGCCGCCGTGGTGCTGGCCGCCTGAGGGCGTCCTGAGGCCCAGCACACATCGGGAAGGGTACTGAGTTCCTTTACCAGGGGTACTGAGTGCCGTATCCTCTTCACGGAGCCTCCGACACCAGTCGAAGAGCGCCGACACGGTATGCCGGTCCAGGTGGCGCCCACGGCGCGCAGGGCGCGGCCGGGCCGGGATTGGCACTCAGTACCCTCGGCATGACGTGAGGCCATCGACCAGCGCGACCGTGACAGGAGAACCACTCATGAGCTTGAGGATCGTCGTCTGTGTGAAGTACGTGCCGGACGCGACGGGTGACCGTCGGTTCGCGGACGACCACACCACCGACCGGGAGGGTGTGGACGGCCTCCTGTCGGAGCTCGACGAGTACGGCGTGGAGCAGGCGCTGCGGATCGCGGCGGCGAACGAGGGCGCCGAGGTGACGGTGCTGACGGTCGGGCCGGACGACGCGAAGGACGCGCTGCGCAAGGCGCTGTCGATGGGTGCGGACAAGGCCGTGCACGTGAACGACGAGGACATCCACGGTTCGGATGTGATCGGGACGTCGGCGGTGCTGGCGAAGGCGTTGGAGAAGACCGGGTTCGACCTGGTGATCGGTGGGATGGCGTCGACGGACGGTTCGATGGGTGTGCTGCCGGCGCTGCTGGCGGAGCGGCTCGGCGTGGCGCAGGTGACGCTGCTGTCGGAGGTGTCGGTCGAGGGCGGTGTGGTGCGGGGCCGTCGTGACGGTGACGCGGCGACGGAGCTGGTGGAGGCGGCGCTGCCGGCGGTGGTGTCGGTGACGGACCAGTCGGGTGAGGCCCGGTACCCGTCGTTCAAGGGGATCATGGCGGCGAAGAAGAAGCCGGTCCAGTCGCTGGACCTGGACGATCTGGGCATCGAGGCCGACGAGGTCGGTCTGGCGGGTGCGTGGACGGCGGTGGAGTCGGTGGCGGCGCGTCCGGCGCGGACCGCGGGCACGGTCGTCAAGGACGAGGGCGAGGGCGGCAGGCAGCTCGCCGGCTTCCTCGCCGACCAGAAGTTCATCTGAGCCGGCCCGGCCGAGCCACCCACCCCCTGCCACAGCGAAACACGGAGACATTGAGCAATGGCTGAGATTCTCGTCCTGGTGGACCACGCCGACGGTGCGGTCCGCAAGCCGGCCCTCGAACTGCTGACCCTGGCCCGCAGGATCGGCGAGCCGTCCGCGGTCGTGCTCGGCGCCGGTGTCGCCGCCGCCGACCTCGCGGCCAAGGCCGCCGAGTACGGCGCGGCCAAGGTGTACGTCGCCGACGGCGCGGAGTTCACCGACCAGCTGGTCGTCCCGAAGGTGGACGCCCTCACCCAGATCGCCAAGGCCAACGACGCCGCCGCCGTCCTGGTCACCTCCTCCGGCGAGGGCAAGGAGATCGCCGCCCGCGTCGCACTGCGGCTGGGCTCCGGCATCATCACCGACGCCATCGACCTGCGTGCGGGCGACAGCGGCCCGATCGCCACCCAGTCGGTGTTCGCCGCCTCGTACACCGTCGACTCGCGCGTCAGCAACGGCGTGCCGGTCATCACCGTCAAGCCGAACGCGGTGGCCCCCGAGGCCGTTGCGGGCGCGGGCGCGGTGGAGAACGTGGCGGTGGAGTTCACCGGCAACGCGGCCAAGGTCACCTCGCGCACCCCGCGGGTCTCGACCGGCCGTCCGGAGCTGACCGAGGCCGCGATCGTGGTCTCGGGCGGCCGTGGCGTCGGTGAGGCGGCCGGCTTCGGCGTCGTCGAGGAGCTCGCGGACGTGCTGGGCGCGGCCGTCGGCGCCTCGCGTGCCGCCGTCGACGCGGGCTGGTACCCGCACAGCAACCAGGTCGGCCAGACCGGCAAGCAGGTCTCGCCGCAGCTGTACGTGGCCAACGGCATCTCCGGCGCCATCCAGCACCGGGCGGGCATGCAGACCTCGAAGACCATCGTGGCCGTCAACAAGGACCCGGAGGCCCCGATCTTCGAGCTGGCGGACTACGGCGTGGTCGGCGACCTGTTCGCCGTGCTGCCGCAGCTGACCGCCGAGGTGAAGGCCCGCAAGGGCTGATCCCCGCACACGGCAGTGGGAGGGCGTGGCACCGGGTACCCGGTGCCACGCCCTCCGCCGTGCGGTGGACGCTATTCGGCGAAGGCCGCGAGGTGCTGGGTGAACCCGCCCTGGACGGGCGGCAGCGGGCGCGGCTCGACGTCCACCGGCGGCTGCGGCCCCTCCATCGGCAGCAGCCGCAGCTCGGGCTGGTCGGAGCCGGGGGCGGACAGCAGCCGCACCCGCGTCCCGACCGGGACGGTGCTGCGCAGCCCGTCGACGATGCACCAGACGTCGAAGCCCTCGGCCATCCGGATCAGGGACTTCTGGCGGACCAGCGGCGTCCGGGCCTGCTCGACCTCGCAGCGCCGGACCACGCCGGTGCCCTCGCTGGGCTCCAGCCGCAGCTCGGTGGAGCCGCAGGTGGGGCAGAGCAGCCGCTGGAAGGTCGGATTGCAGCACCACGAGCAGCGCTGGAAGTACAGCGTGGTGCTCCGGGTGTCGGCATCGATGGCTGAGTGGACCACGCTGTCATCTCCCTGCGCTCGGACCGGCTTGTTCGGCAGAAGTTCGGCAGAAAAAAGGATAGGGAACTCAGTGCCGCCATGTGAAGGCACTGAGTTCCCTTTTTGCCGCGTGGGTGCATAATGAAGGGTACTGAGTACCGTCGTGAAACAGGAGTGGCGATCATGAGCCAGGAGTTCGATCTCTTCCGTATCTCCGAGGAGCACGAGATGCTCCGTGAGGCGGTGCGTTCGCTGGCCGAGGCGAAGATCGCTCCGTTCGCGGCGGAGGT
>NZ_JBIUSS010000041.1:0-71128 GCF_044741445.1 Kitasatospora sp. NPDC088160
GTCGCCCTGATCACCGACGCGATGGGCGCGGCCGGCATGGGCGACGGCCTCTACCCGCTCGGCCCGCTCCAGGTCGAGGTCAAGGACGGCGTCGCCCGGCTGGTCGAGGGCGGCGCCATCGCCGGCTCCACGCTCACCCTGGACGTCGCGTTCAAGCGCTCGCTCACCGTCAACGGCCTGACGCTGAACCAGACCGTCGAGTCGCTGTCCGCCACCCCGGCCCGCCTGCTGGGCCTCGCCGACTCGATCGGCTCGCTGGAGACGGGCAAGCAGGCCGACCTGGTCGTGCTCGACTCCGAGGGCTACGACCTGGTCGCCGTCATGCGCCGCGGCCGCTGGGTCCTCGGCGGCGAGCGCTTCGACGTGGTGAAGCCCGCCTGACGGCCCGCCGGAACGCCGACGGCCGCCCTTCCCCCACGGGGACGGGCGGCCGTCTCGCGTTCCGGCTCAGCCGGTCAGCCGGTCAGCCGCTCTGCCGATCAACCGGTCGCATTCGGTTCGAGGGTGATCTGGTCGATCAGGATCGAACCGGAGGGCACGGTGAAGGTGATGGTGTTCGCCCCGGCCTGGAGCTGCGGGAGTATCCAGGTGTTGAACCAGGAGGACGCCGGGTCCTTGCCTGACGCGTAGTTCTTGAAGAGCAGCCCGCTCGGCCAGTCCTTGCCGTTCACCGAGGCGGCGCCCTTCAGGTCCCCGCCGGTGTTGTTGTAGTGCACGTTCAGCTTGTAGGTGCCGGCCGCGGCGACCTCGCCGCTCCAGGTCACCGAGCCGCCCGGCTGGAGCGTCAGGTAGCTGCCGTCGGCGGACTTGGTGCCCTTGACGCCGTTGCCGGACGGCGCGTTCTGGGCCTGGAGCTGGCCCGCGTCCACGGTCAACGGGCCGGCCGGGGCGGTGGTGCTCGCCGAGGCCGAGGCGGTCGGGGACGAACTGCCGGTCGCCGGGGTGCTGGGAGGAGCCGCGGCGGTGGTCTGGGCGCCGCCCTTGGCGGTCTTGTCGCCGTCCGGGTCGCCCGTGGAGAGCGCGATCCCCGCGCCGATCGCTATGGCCGCGACCACCGCGACCGCGCCGATCACCGCGCCCTTGCTCCGGCCGCTGCTCGACCGGTCCTCCCCCGGCTGCGGCCGGGAGTGCTCGGCGTAACGGGTCTGCTGGGTGGGCGCGGTGCCGTACTCGGGCTGCTGTTGCTGCGGCGGGTACGGCTGCTGGCCGCCGGGGTAGCCCTGCTGCGGCCCCGCCTGCTGGCCGTACTGGGGCTGCTGCGGCCGCGGCTGGTAGGGCTGCTGCCCGTACTGGGCCCGGCCGACCTCCATCGGACGGCTGTACGGCGTCCGGGGCACGCCCTGCTGTGGCTCGGCCGGCTGCCCGGAGGCACCCTCCGCCGGGCGGTAGAGGTAGCCGAACGGGTCGTCGTCCTGCGGGGCACCGCCCTCGGGCGCTCCGTTGTTGCCGGCGGTCGTCACGGTGGTCAACTCCCCCATCCGGTTCGCGCCGCCGGGATGCGGGGCCGCCGGCGCAGATCATGGACGCTGTCGTACCCGGGAACCCTACCTGTCCTTTGTGACAGCCGGAAAAGAGCCCTTGACAACCCGTGGGTAACCAGGACCGGCGGGTTCAGCCCGCCCGTCGGTGCGAACGCTCGCCCCGCGCGCCGCGCACCGCGCCGCCCCGGGCCCGCTTCTCGTCGTACATCCGCTCGTCCGCGGTGTGCAGCACCTCCTCGATGCTCATCCCGCAGCCCGCCCAGCCGACCCCGAGGCTCACCCCCACCCGCATCGCCCGGCCGTCGATCCGCATCGGCGGGATGATGGCGCCCCGCAGCCGGTGGGCCAGGTCCTTGGCCTCCTCGCGGCCGATCCCGTCGGCCAGCACGACGAACTCGTCGCCGCCGAGCCGGGCCACCGTGTCGCCGTCCCGGACGGCCTGGCTCAGCCGCCGGGCGACCTCGACCAGCACCGCGTCGCCCGCGTTGTGGCCGAACCGGTCGTTGATCGACTTGAAGCCGTCCAGGTCGCAGAAGAGCACCGCGAGCCCCTTGTCCAGCGACGCCGCGACGCCGGAGCGGAACGGTGCGGACCACGCCTCGCCGCCCGGGCCCTGGTCGGCCGGGACCACCGCGTGCACGTGCTCCCCGTAGCCCGGGGCGAGGCCGTACGGCGGGCCGCCCTCGGGCATCCCGTAGCCGTGCACCGGCCCGCCGTACGGGTCCGCGCCCTCCAGCCGGTCGTACGCGGCGTGCGCGCTGTAGGAGTCGGCCGGGTAGCCGTACGGCGCCGGGTAGGCCGGCTCGCCCGGCCCGGCGGGGGCCCCGACGGTCTGCGGCTCGGCACAGAGCCGGCGGCCCAGCCGGGCCTTCAGTTCGGCGCCGTTCGGCAGGCCGGTGAGCGCGTCGTGGCTGGCCCGGTGGGCGAGCTGGAACTCGTGCCGCTTGCGGTCCTCGATGTCCTCGACGTGGGTGAGCAGGAAGCTCGGGCCCTCGGCCGCGTCCGCCACGATCGAGTTGCGCAGGCACACCCACTGGTAGCCGCCGTCCCGCCGGGACAGCCGCAGTTCCGCCCGGCCGCTCTCGGCGCTGGTGCGCTCCAGCAGCGCCCGGTCCTCCGGGTGCACGAGGTCGGCGAAGCTCTGCTGGCGCAGCACCGCGCGGGGTCGGCCGAGCAGGCGACAGAGCGCGTCGTTGACCCTGGTCAGCTGGCCGCGCCCGGCGCCGTGCAGTTCGGTGATGGCCATCCCGCTGGGCGCGTACTCGAAGGCCTGGCGGAAGCTCTCCTCGCTGGCCCGCAGGGCCTGCTGCTCCTTCTCCAGGCGGGCCAGCGCGCGCTGCATCTCGGCCCGCAGCCGGGCGTTGCCGATCGCGATGGAGGCCTGCAGCGAGAACATCTCCAGCGCCTCGCGGGTCCACGCCCCGGGCCGCTTGCCGCTGCGCGGGCGGTCCACCGAGAGGACGCCGAGCAGGTCGCCGCCGGCGCTGTACATCGGGGCGAGCAGCCCGTCGGCGGGGTGCCAGTCGTTGGCGTAGACGGGCAGCGGGCCGTCCCCGATCCAGCGCGGGATGTCGCTGGCGACGGCCCAGCCGCGGTCGTACGGCAGGAAGCGCAGGGTGCCCCAGTGGTCGCTGACGCCGAGCAGTCGGTCCCAGGACTCCCGGGAGCCGACCTGACCGAGCAGGACGGAGGGGCCGCCCATGGTGCTCTCCTCCAGCTCCCAGACGGCCGCCACCACGAGGTCCCCGTCCGGGCGGACCAGGCTGACCGCGGCGGCGTCGAAGCCGAGCCCGTGCACCGCACCCTCGACGACGGCCTGCAGCGTGCCCGCCAGGCTGCGGGCAGCGTTGAGGTCCGCCACGACCCGGTGCAAGGTGCGGAGGGTCGCGAGACGGACGTACGGCTCCGACTCGGCTTCCATGCGGGGGCTCCCCGGCTGCTTCGGATAGTTCTTGATTGGTTATCGTCCGATTGCCAGAAGAACTGAATCACAGGGAGCACAGCGTTCGGCACGCTCGGTCAGCAATAGGCCATCACTTGTGACTTAAATCACACGACACTAATGCGCCCTTAATCAGCTCATCCGCCCCATAGCGGGACATAAAGCGCTATCGGAATATTTCCCTTGGTCGACCGCATCGGCCTCGCGCTGAAGCCCGCTGCCGCCCGGCAGGCCCCTTGCTTCACTCCTGAGGGTGAGTCCCGAACCCGGCCGCAACCCCGCCCCGTGCGCCGCTGGTCCTACGACCTCGGCCCGATGCCGATTCCGGCGGACGCCGACTACCGTGCGGTACGTGTACTCGTCCCCGCAGCCCGAAGCTGCCTCCCACGCCACGCCCGACGAGTTCCGGGCGGCACTCTCCCAGCTCGCCTCCGGCGTGAGCCTGGTGACCGTCCACGATCCGGAGGACGGCGAGGACGTCGGCATGACCGCCACGTCCTTCCTGTCCGTGTCGCTGGAGCCGCCGCTGGTCCTGATCTCGGTCCGCGAGGACTCCCGGATGGACGAGGTGCTCTCCCGCACCGACACCTGGGCGGTCTCGCTGCTCACCGAGGGGCAGAAGGCGCTCGGCTCCCGCTTCGCCATGAAGGGCCGGCTCAGCGACCGGCTGCTGTTCGCGGACACCCCGCACCACCGCGGCCCCCGCTCCGGCGCCCCGCTGATCGACGGCGCGCTCGCCACCGTCGAGTGCCGCACCGAACAGCGGATACCGGCGGGCGACCACACCCTGCTGCTCGGCCGCGTCCTGGAGGCCGCGGTACCCAGCCCGGCCGGCCGGCCGCTGCTCTACTTCCGCGGCGGCTACCGCGCCCTCGGCTGAGCCGCCCCGGCTACTCGCCGCCCCGCGGCGACTGCCGCCCCTGCTTCAGCTCGGAGCGGCGCCGCTTGTTGGACAACCGGCGCTCGACCATCCCCCGGCTCGGCCTGGTCGCCCGGCGGGACTTCGGCGGCGGCGCGCACGCCTCGGTCAGCACCGCCGACAGCCGGGCCGCGGCCGCCTCCCGGTTGCGCCACTGCGAACGGAACTCCGAGGCCTGGATCACCAGCACCCGGCCGTCCACCAGCCGCCCGGCCAGCCGCTCCAGCGCGCGCTCGCGCCACACCTCGGGCAGCGCCTTGGACGCCGCCAGGTCGTAGCGCAGCTCGGCCTTGCTGTCGGAGGTGTTGACGTGCTGGCCACCGGGGCCGGAGGAACGCGAGAAGCGCCAGACGAGCTCGGTGTCGGGGACGACCACCGACCCCCGTACGCGGATGGGCTCGGGCATGCGTCCATCATCCCGCGCCCGCACCGCCCGGTCACCCGGTTATCCGCGACGGCCAGCGGCCCGGTTCCGCTCCACCGCCCGCAGCCCGGACAATGGCGTACGTGATCGAGCTCGGCTACTCCCTCTCCAACCGCTTCCCCGACCCCCCGCAGACGGACTACCGCTCCGCCCCGGTGCGGTCCCTGCGGTACGACCTGTTCTGCGGCGACGTCTACCTGGACGCCGAGGGCGCCGAGCTGTCCACCGGCTGGGGGTGGGTGCCGGTGCTCGACTTCGCCTGGGCGCTGTGCGACATCGCCGAGGAGCTGGACCGCGACCCGGACGGCGGCCGGGCCGCCCGGGTGCAGACCGCGGACCTCGACTTCACCCAGAACACCGAGCTGCTGCGGTTCGCCCGCCGCTTCAACTGGGTCGAGATCACCGCGACCTGGCTGCCGGACGAGCCGCCCGCCGTGGTCCGCCACGGCGAGCTGCGGCGCGAGGCCCGGGACTTCCTCCAGGACACCCTCGCCGACCTCTTCGATATGCACCCCGAGCTGGCCGACAATCCGAACATCTGGTCGCTGCAGGGCAGGTTCCCCCGGATCTGACCAGGGCATTGTCAGGCCTTTGCCAGTGGATTGGCGTCCACGAAGAATTCACGGACTTCGCGGAACCAACCCACCGGGGTATTGCGTTGTCCCGGAAAAAGCGAACGAAGGGACTGCAATCGCCATGCCAGTGAGCCTTTCCAAGGGTGGCAACGTCTCGCTGACCAAGGAGGCCCCGGGCCTGTCCGCGGTCAGTGTCGGCCTGGGCTGGGACGTCCGGACCACGACCGGCACCGAGTTCGACCTCGACGCCAGCGCGATCGTCCTGAACGCGGACGGCAAGGTGCTCTCCAACGGGCACTTCGTCTTCTTCAACAACACCAGCAGCCCGGACAACACCGTCGTGCACACCGGCGACAACCGCACCGGTGAGGGCGCCGGCGACGACGAGTCGATCAACGTCAACCTGGCCGGCCTGCCGGCCGAGGCCGTCAAGATCACCTTCCCCGTCACCATCTACGACGGGGTCGCCCGCGGCCAGAGCTTCGGCCAGGTCCGCAACGCGTACATCCGCGTGGTGAACGCCGCCGGCGGCGCCGAGATCGCCCGCTACGACCTCTCCGAGGACGCCGCCACCGAGACCGCCATGATCTTCGGCGAGCTCTACCGCAACGGCGGCGAGTGGAAGTTCCGCGCCGTCGGCCAGGGCTACGCCTCCGGCCTGGCGGGCATCGCCCAGGACTTCGGCGTCCAGCTCTGACGCCCCGCCGGGCCCCTCCCGGCCCGGCACACCGCCGGAACGAGAGCGGCGCGGGACATCGGTCACACCGACGTCCCGCGCCGCTTTCGCGCACCCGGCCCGGGCTCAGGCCCTAGGGGCTCTCTTTCGGATCACGTCGCGCGCCCGGCGTGATCCGAAAGAGGGCCCTTAGCGCGAGGCACGCAGCTCCGGCAGCTGGATCAGCTCGGTCTCGTCCTCCGGGGTCAGGTCCACCACCGCGGGCGCACCCGGCGCCGGCTCGGCCGCCGGCTGCGACGCCTGCGAGCCGGCCACGGCCTCCTGCACCTCACGAGCCTCCTGGGCCTCCTGCGCCTCGGCCTTCGCCTGCGCGGCCACCGCCTCGTCGCCCACCACGTCGGCCAGGTCCGTGCGCTCGCCCAGTTCGGCGACGCTGCCCACCGCCGGCGCCGGGGCCGCCGCCCGCACGGCCGCGCCCGCACCCCGGCCGAAGAAGCTGAAGCCCGGCCCGCGCACCGCCCCGGACTGCGCCGACCGCGGCCGCTGCCGCTCCACCGGCGCGGGCGCCGCGACCGGAGCGGACGGCGTCCCGCCGAGCTGCCCGACCGTGGCGGTCAGCGCCGGGCGCACCGGCGCGGGCCGCACCGGCGCCTGTGCCTGGTCCTGTGCCTGTGCCTGTGCCTGTTCCTGTGCCACCGGAGCCTGCTCCGGAGTGGGCACCGCGGGGGCCACCGGCGCCGGCACCGAGGGCGCCACCACAGCGGGCGCGGGCGCCGGGGCCGCAGCGGCCGGCGCCGTACGCGCCCGCAGCGCGACCTCCGAGCCCGCCGTCCGCTCCCGCCGCGCCTCCTGCTCCGCCGCCCGCCGCTCCAGCAGCCGCAGCACGGACGCGGCACGGACGAACGCGGCCGGGCTGGCCGGATACTTGGGGCGGCTCGCGGCGAGCGCCCGCTGGGCCGCCTCGGCCTCCTTGAGCGCCTGTTCGGCCACCGCCACGGCCCGCTCCCGCAGCAGCCGGGCGATCTCGGTCTCGGCCTTCGCCAGCCGCGACTTCTCCGCCGTCAGCCGCCGCCCGAACCGGGTGGCCCGCTCCTCGGCGACCTCCGCCGCGTACTCGGCCTCCGCCAGCTGCTCCTCGAAGCGCTCCTCGGCCCGCAGCCGCTGCGCCGCGGCCATCTCGGCGGCCGCCCGGGCCGCCTTGTCCCGCTGCCGCAGCAGCAGCGCGAAGCCGAGCGTCGCGACCACCGCCGCGACACCCACCGAACGCACCAGGACGGCGTCCTGACTGAAGAGCAGAGCGGCCAGCGCGGCGACGAGCAGCACGCCGGCGGCGGTGGGGGGGAAGATCCGGCCGAGGACGGAGGAATGACGGTGGCGTCCGCGAGACATGCCAAGAAACTAGCGTGCGAATTGGGGCCGTGTCAGCCCAGGGTCCTCTTCCGCCCTTGACAGTGCGCAAGTTTTACCGCACGTGCCCGGCGTTTCACTCAAGATCACGAAAAAAGACCTGTTCAGCGGGGCGAGGGCGCCGGGCCGCCCGGATCGTCGTGGTTCTCCGGCAGCTTGCACACGTGCTGCAACCAGAGCGCCGCCGCGATCACCGCGGCCCCCGCCAGCACCGCGAGCCCGGCCGTGACGGCCTGGTCCTTGCGCGCCGACACGTCCAGCTCGCCCAGCAGGAAGATCCCCGCGCCCGCGTAGACGCCGGTGACCACCGCCGAGACCAGCGCGCTGGCCTGCCCCAGCACCACCGCCCGGGCCGCCAGCAGCGGGTCGACGCCCTTCGCGCCGGGCTGCCGCTCGCGCACCGCCTTCAGCCGGGACCGCAGCGAGAGGGCGGTCGCCAACAGGACCACCGCCACCGCCGCCAGCACCACCGGCGCCGCGACCGGCACGGCCGGCAGCGTGTCCAGGGAGGCCCAGAGCTTGGCACCGGCCCAGGACAGCGCCGTGGTAGCAGCGGTGATGCCGACCAGCAGGCGTAGGCGAAGCAGCTTCACTCGGAGGAGGTCCTTCCCGGGGTTACCAGAGCCGGCCGCCGCCCGGTGGCCCGGCACGGCGGCGCCAGGCCACCGTACCGGGCCCGACCGGGCGGACACCCGCGCGAACGGCGGACACCTACTCGTACGGCCGGGCCCCCCGGTCGAGTTCCCCGGCCGCCCTCACCGGGCCGCCGGGCCGGGGCCGGTCACTCCGGCAGCGTCAGCCGGATGTCGTCCCGCCGCCGGACGCCCTGCGCGCCCGGGCCGCCGAGCGCGTCCAGCAGTTCGCCGACCTGCCCGTGCCCGGGCACCTCGGCCTCCGGCTGGGCGTCCAGCCAGGGGGCGAGCACGAAGGCCCGCTCGTGCGAGCGCGGGTGCGGCAGCAGCAGCTGCGGGTCGTCGCTGAGCACGCCCTCGTAGGCCAGGATGTCGACGTCCAGGGTCCGCGGACCCCAGTGCACCGTCCGGACCCGCCCGAAGGCGTCCTCGATCGCGTTGCCGCGCTCCAGCAGGTCGCGCGGCGGCAGCGAGGTGCGCAGCACGACGACCGCGTTGTAGTAGTTGGGCTGCTCGTCCGGGCCGCCGACGGCCTCGGTCTCGTAGACCGCGGAGACGGCCTTGATCTTGAGCCCGGGGGTGTCGGCGAGCGCGTCGACGGCGCCCTGGAGGGTGTCCAGGCGGTTGCCCAGGTTGCTGCCGAGTGCGATCACCGCGCAGCGCTGGCTGTGCAGTGTGGTGTCGGCGGAGTCCACCCGGCTCTCCAGGTCGAACGTGGTCGGCGAGGCGGTCGGGTCGCTGGTGCTCATCGAGATCCCTCTGCAACTGGAACGGGGCGCACGGCGGCGGTCATGCGCGGCCCCGGTGAATGGTCACGGTCACGTCGTCGAACGGCACGGTGATCGGGGCGTCGGGCTTGTGCACGGTCACCTCGACCTCCTCGACCGCTTCGTGCTTCAGGCACTGGTCGGCGATGCGCTGGGCCAGGGTCTCGATCAGGTCGACCGGCTCCCCCGCGATGATCGCGGTGACCTCCTCGGCCACGAGGCCGTAGTGCGCCGTGCGGGTGAGGTCGTCGCCGGACGCGGCGGGGCGGGTGTCCAGGTACAGCACGAGGTCGACCACGAAGGTCTGGCCCTCGATGCGCTCGCGCTCGAAGACGCCGTGGTTGCCCCGGGCACGCAGCCCCCGCAGGGTGACGCGGTCCAGCAAACGAATCACTGCTCCCAGTCGGACGGGCCCCACCCGGAGAATGGCATGGACGAGCGGGGCGAAGGCGGGCAGCACACCCGCCACTCCGTTTCGAATCTACCCGCGGGCGCTGACAACGTCTGACCGTCCTACCCGGCACGAACCGTCGCCACGCGCACCGGAATGGCGATTGACGTGAACGTTCGGTGACCACTCGGGAATTCCCGGGCGACCTCCCGGCCGCGTTTTCCGAAGGCCGCCCGAATCAGTCCTCGTCCTCGTCGTCGCCGCTGGTCAGAACGGGTGAACCGTGGTGCGACCAGAGCTTCCACCCGCCCGGGGTACGGCGGAACAGATTCGTCGACACGACCTTTCCACCGACCAGCGGACCGAGTTCCCCCTCCTCCTCCGCCTCGCCGCCGGAGAGGATGTTCTCGGTGCACGTGACAAGGGCCACATCTCCGTGGACCTCGGCCTCGACATCGGTCAGGAAGAACTGGATGTACTCCGTGTTCATCATGATCAGCATGTACGAGCGGGTCACCTGCGCCCGCCCGCGCAGCACCGGCCAGCCGGGGTGCACGCACACCACGCCGCCCTTGTCGTCCGCGTCCGCGGCCCCCAGCCAGGCGTCCTCGACCGCCTCCAGGTCCCCCTCCTCCAGGGCCTGGTAGAGCGCCTGGTTCGCCGCGAGCACCGCCTCCAGGTCCGCCTCGCGGGCCTGGCCGGCCGTTCCGCCGCTCAGCCTGCCGTCACCTGTCACAGACCCTCCCTCACCCCTTGCCGGGCCGCGTGCTGCCAGGCCGCGACCACCCGGACGGCGTCCGCCGTGCCGGACACGTCGTGCACCCGCACCGCCCAGGCGCCGGCCTGGGCCGACAGCACCGACACCGCGGCGGTCGCGTCGTCGCGCTCCCGGGCCGGGCGCAGCGCCCCGGTTTGCGGGTCGGCCAGCAGCGTACCCAGGAACCGCTTGCGCGATGCGGCGACGAGGACGGGACGGCCGAGCGCGGTGAGCGCGTCCAGCCGGCCGAGCAGCGCCCAGTTGTGCTCGGGGGTCTTGGCGAAGCCGAGGCCCGGGTCGAGGATCAGCTGGTCCTCCTTGACCCCGGCCGCCAGCAGCGCGTCCACCCGGACGGCCAGCTCGGCGACGACGTCCGTCACCACGTCCCGGTAGACCGCCAGCCGCTCCATGTCCGCGGACTGGCCGCGCCAGTGCATCACCACGAACGGCGCGCCGGTGTCGGCGACCACCCGGGCCATCGCCGGGTCGGCGAGCCCGCCGGAGACGTCGTTGACGAGCGCGGCACCGGCCGCCACGGCCTGCTCGGCGACGGAGGCCCGCATGGTGTCGACCGACACCACGACCCCGGCGGCGACGAGCTCGCGCACCACCGGCAGCACCCGGCGCAGCTCCTCCTCCTCGGGCACCCGCTGCGAGCCGGGCCGGGTGGACTCGCCCCCGACGTCCACCAGGTCCGCGCCGCGGGCGCGCAGGGCGAGCCCGTGCGCGATCGCCTTGGCGGGGTCGTGCCAGAGGCCGCCGTCCGAGAAGGAGTCGGGTGTGACGTTGACCACACCCATCACGGCGCAGCGGTCGAGCCGCGGCAGTCCGGCCGGCAGCGAGAAGGACGGCGAGTTGCTCATGCGCCCATTATCGAACGGGGCCCCCGTCGAGGATTCTCGGCGGGGGCCCCGTTGGTCGCGGCGGTGCCTCAGGCGGCCTCGGTGACGTCGCGGGCGCCCGGGGTGGGCATCAGGCCCTCCCGCTGGCGCCGGCGGCCGAAGCGCGGCATGCCGAGGGTGATGAAGGCCTCGGCCTGCATCGCGGCGAAGCCGATCCGCGGCAGGTCCCGGGTGTTCGGGAAGACCAGGAAGCGCGGTTCCCACTCGGGCTGGAACTTGGCGTTGAACTTGTACAGCGACTCGATCTGGAACCAGCGCGAGAGGAACACCAGCAGTCCGCGCCAGGCCCGCAGCACCGGGCCGGCGCCGATCCGCTCGCCGCGGGCCAGCGCCGAGCGGAACATCGCGAAGTTGAGCGACACCCGGCGCACGCCCATCGCGGGCACGGCCTGGAGGGCGGCGACGATCAGCAGCTCGTTCAGGCCCGGGTCGGCCGCGCGGTCGCGGCGCATCAGCTCCAGCGAGATGCCGTCCGGCCCCCAGGGCACGAAGTGCAGCACGGCTTTCAGGTCGTCGCCGCCCTCCCCCTCCTCCGGGGCCTTGTGGGCGGTGACCACCACGCAGTCGTCGTCCAGCGGGTCGCCGAAGCGCCCGAGGGCCATCGAGAAGCCGCGCTCGGTGTCGGTGCCGCGCCAGCGGGCGGCGGCGTCGGCGATCCGGTGCTTCTCCTCCAGGGTGAGGTCGCTGACCCGGCGCACCTGGCAGGAGTAGCCGTTGCGCTCGATCCGCTTGACCATCTGGCGGACGTTGCGCATGGCCCGGCCGGCGAGCGAGAAGGTGGCGGTGTCGACGATCGCCTCGTCGCCCAGCTCCAGCGCATCGAGGTCCGCCTCGCGGGTCCAGACCTCGCCGCCGACCTCGCTGCAGCCCATCACGGCCGGCACCCAGGCGTGCTCGCGGGCCTCGGCCATGAACACCTTGATCGCGCCCGGCCAGGCCTCGACGTCGCCGACCGGGTCGCCGGAGGCCAGCATCACGCCGGAGACCACCCGGTAGGAGATCGCGGCCTTGCCGGTGGGCGAGAACAGCACGCTCTTGTCGCGGCGCAGCGCGAAGTAGCCGAGCGAGTCGCGCTCGCCGTGCCGGGTGAGCAGCTCGCGGACCTTCTCCTCGTCCTCCGGGGTCAGCTCCGGCTTGGGCTTGCCGGGGCGCAGCGCCAGGTAGGCGGTGGTGAAGGCGGTCAGCAGGCCCAGCCCGCCGAGCAGGTAGGCGACCAGGTCGGACATCCGGACGTTGTTGTACCGGATCGGCCCCTCGAAGCCGAACAGCCCGTACACGACGTGCTGGAGGCGCTCGGGCAGGGCCGGGTAGCCGATCTCGTACTTGGTCCGGGTGCTCACGATCAGCAGGCCGAGCAGCACGCTGACGGCGCCCATCACGATCAGGTTGACCAGCGCCCGCCAGCGGGTGCGCGGGTCGGCCTTGGCGTAGAACTCGCGCTGGTGCACCAGCATCACCACGAAGACCGCCAGCGAGACCACCGCCGGGCCGACCTGGTGCCAGCGCACGATGTGCAGCGCGGCGCCGACCGGCAGCAGCACGCACACCGCCCGCCAGGCCCGCCGCTTGCGCCGGCGCAGCGCGTGCGCGAGCAGCACCAGCAGCAGGCCGACCATCATCGTCCCGACCGCGGCCAGCGAGGTGGTGCCGCCGGGCAGCTGCCCGGTGAAGGTGTGCATCTTGGAGTGCCGGAGCTTGGGGAACACCGCGCTGGCGATGTCGACCAGGCCGATCAGCAGACAGGCGTACCCGACCGCGCCGGGCAGCCAGGCCCTCGGAACAGCCGCCGCCTGGGTGCGAAGCGTCTGCAGGCCGCGTCGACGACGCGGCTGCTCGGGGCTCGGCTCAACGGACACGGGAACGCTCATGGAAGCTCAGCGTAGAGGCTGCGGGACGCCGTCCGGTCACTCCGGGGGAGCACGTGTGATGGACCTTCAATGCCTTTTCCTTCATCAGGCAATGCGCATACCAAGGACCCGGAAACGGTCGGTAAACCGGTGCCGTGGGCGCGCTGCGGTGGAGCCGGGGACGGAGCCGAGGGCCTGCCGCCGCGTGGCGCGGCAGGGTCCTCCGGTACGCCGTACGTACGGTGGACGCCGCATTCTAGGGCGCCGGTTGCCTGCGGCTCCCCCCGCCCTCCCAGCTCGCCCGGGCATCCGGACAGCCTAGCCGCGGTGGCCGGAGCTGACGGACCGCCAGACGATGAGGCGTGCACCGACAGTGTCCCACCGGAAGGCCGACGGCATGGAACTGACCAGCGAAGCGCTGGTGAACTCGCTGCTCGCACTCGGCGCTGCGGCTCTCGTCACCACCCTGTGGCTCTGGCCGCGACTGGCGCGCCAGCGCCCGCTGCCCGTCCTGGGCCGGATCGGCCTGCTGACCGTCACTCAAGTCGCGGTCGTGGCCGTGCTGGCGCTGGCGGTGAACAACTCCTTCGGGTTCTACACCTCGTGGGACGACCTGCTCAGCCCCGGCAGCGCCAAACTCGCGCTGACCAGCAACGAGAACCACAAGGGCGACGCCCCGGCCTCGGACACGCAGCTCCAGCCGACCGACGAGGGCGGTCTGGAGACCGTCGCCGACCTGCCCAAGGGCCCGCCCGAGGAGGTCGGCAAGGTCGAATCGGTCCGGGTCACCGGCAAGGAGACCGGACTGTCCGACCAGCTGTTCGTCTACCTGCCGCCCGAGTACTTCGACCCGAAGTTCGCCCTGGTCCGCTTCCCCGTCCTGGTCGCCATCTCCGGCTTCCCCGGCACCTCGCTCAACCTGATCAAGGAGCTGCCGCTCCTGCGCACCGCGGCCGAGCTGCGGAAGTCCGGCAAGATGCCGCCGACCGTCGTGGTCATGGCCCGCCCGACCGTCGCCCCGCCGCGCGACACCGAGTGCGTGGACGTCCCCGGCGGCCCGCGCGCCGAGACCTGGTTCACCAAGGACCTGCCGGACGCGCTCCGGACCAGCTACCGGACTGGCCGCTCGGCCGCCTCCTGGTCCGTCTTCGGCTACTCGACCGGGGGCAGCTGCGCGCTGCGGCTGGCGATGCGCTTCCCGAACGTCTACGGCATCGGGGTGGGCCTGCACGGCGAGTACAAGGTCAAGGCGGACCAGTTCACCGGCGGTGACCTGTTCGCCGGCGACGCCGCCCTGGCCCAGCAGAGCGACCTCGACTGGCGGCTGACGAACCTCCCGGCCCCCGCCCTCTCGCTGCTGGTGGTCTCCTCCCGCAAGGAGGGCGACTTCGCGCAGACCCTCCAGTTCGTCGACCACGCCCAGCAGGTCGCCGCGGCCAACCCGCAGTTCAAGGTCGACTCGCTCTACCTGGACGACGGCGGCCACAACTTCGACAGCTGGACCCGTGAGCTGCCGTCCTCGCTGGAGTGGATCGGCGAGCGGCTCGGCTGACGCGGGCAGGTGACGCAGCCGGGTGACGGCCGGCCGGTCCGAGGGGACCGGCCGGCCGTTCCGCTATCGGCCGATGATGAGGCTCATCGCCTCGGCCCGGGTGGCCGGGTCGCGCAGCTGGCCGCGGACGCACGAGGTGATGGTCTTGGCGCCGGGCTTGCGGATGCCGCGCATCGACATGCACATGTGCTCGCACTCGACCACGACGATCGCCCCGCGCGGCTCCAGGATCCGCATCAGCGCGTCGGCCACCTGGCTGGTCAGCCGCTCCTGCACCTGGGGGCGGCGGGCGTAGACGTCGACCAACCGGGCCAGCTTGGACAGGCCGGTGATCTTGCCGCTGGCGGACGGGATGTACCCGACGTGCGCCACACCGCGGAACGGCACCAGGTGGTGCTCGCAGACGGACGTCAGCTCGATGTCCTTCACGAGCACCATCTCGTCGTGCCCGAGGTCGAAGGTGGTGGTGAGGACGTCCTCGGGCTCCTGCCAGAGGCCCGCGAATATCTCCTTGTAGGCGCGCGCGACCCGGGCCGGGGTCTCCAGCAGCCCCTCGCGGTCCGGGTCCTCACCCACGGCGAGCAACAGCTCGCGGATGGCGTTCTCGGCCCGCTTCTGGTCGAAGGTCCCGACGGTGGGTGGACCGTCGAGCGTCACCGGGTCGATCATGCGGGCCTCGCTTACTTGGGACGACTTTGCTGAACAGCACGGATGCCGCGTCTCCAGGGTACAAACCCCGGTGACGCGGCATCCATTCCGTACGGTGCGCGGGATCAGCCCTCGGCGGGCGGCTCCGACGTCGGCAGCGGCGGGAGCTTCACGATGTCCACCGGGGCGGTGTCGATCGCGGCGGCGCCGTTGGTGAGCGCCAGCTCCTTCGGGGACTGCACCGGAGGCCGGGTGGACGGCGTGCGACGGGACGAGCCCGTCCAGGCCGGCCGGGCCGGGCGCTTCACGATCGTGGCGAAGATCTCCGCGATCTGCTCCTTGTTCAGGGTCTCCTTCTCCAGGAGCTCCAGAACCAGGTTGTCGAGCACGTCGCGGTTCTCGACCAGGATCTCCCAGGCCTCGTTGTGCGCGTTCTCGATGAGCTTCTTGACCTCTTCGTCCACCAGCCCGGCGACCTCTTCCGAGTAGTCGCGCTGGTGGCCCATCTCACGGCCCAGGAACGGCTCCGCGTTGTCCGAGCCGAACTTGATGGCACCGAGCCGCTCGGTCATGCCGTACTGGGTCACCATGGCCCGGGCGGTGGCGGTGGCCTTCTCGATGTCGTTCGACGCGCCGGTGGTCGGGTCGTGGAAGACCAGCTCCTCCGCCGCGCGCCCGCCCAGCATGTAGGCCAGCTGGTCGAGCATCTCGTTGCGGGTGGTGGAGTACTTGTCCTCGTCCGGCAGCACCATGGTGTAGCCGAGGGCCCGGCCGCGCGAGAGGATCGTGATCTTGTGCACCGGGTCGCTGTTGGGGCACGCCGCCGCCACCAGGGCGTGGCCGCCCTCGTGGTACGCGGTGATCTTCTTCTCCCTCTCGGACATGATCCGAGTGCGCTTCTGCGGACCGGCCACGACGCGGTCGATCGCCTCGTCCAGGATGCCGTTGTCGATCAGCTTCTTGTCCGAACGGGCCGTCAGCAGAGCGGCCTCGTTGAGGACGTTCGACAGGTCCGCGCCGGTGAAGCCGGGGGTGCGCTTGGCGACGGCCGAGAGGTCGACGTCGGGCGCGATCGGCTTGCCCTTCTGGTGCACCTTGAGGATGTCCAGCCGGCCCTGGAGGTCGGGGCGCTCGACCGCGATCTGGCGGTCGAAGCGGCCCGGGCGCAGCAGCGCCGGGTCCAGGATGTCGGGGCGGTTGGTGGCCGCGATCAGGATCACGCCACCCTTGACGTCGAAGCCGTCCATCTCGACCAGCAGCTGGTTGAGGGTCTGCTCGCGCTCGTCGTGACCGCCGCCCAGACCCGCACCGCGGTGCCGGCCGACGGCGTCGATCTCGTCGACGAAGACGATCGCCGGGGCGTTCGCCTTGGCCTGCTCGAAGAGGTCGCGGACGCGGCTGGCGCCGACACCCACGAACATCTCGACGAAGTCCGAGCCGGAGATCGAGTAGAACGGCACCCCGGCCTCGCCCGCGACGGCACGCGCCAGCAGGGTCTTGCCGGTACCGGGCGGGCCGTAGAGCAGCACACCCTTGGGGATCTTGGCGCCGACGGCCTGGAACTTGGCCGGCTCCTGGAGGAACTCCTTGATCTCGTGGAGCTCCTCGACCGCCTCGTCGGCGCCCGCGACGTCCGCGAAGGTCGTCTTCGGGGTGTCCTTGGTGAGCAGCTTGGCCTTGGACTTGCCGAACTGCATGACCCGGGAGCCGCCGCCCTGCATCTGATTCATCAGGAACAGGAAGACCAGGACGATGATGACGATCGGGAGCATCGACAGCAGCAGGCTGACGAAGGTGCTCTGCTTCTCGGGGCTGATGGTGTAGCCCTCGGCGAGCGTGCTCTGGTCGTTGTCGTTGATCTGGGCCTGGAGCTTGTCGGCGATCGCAACACCCTGGTCGCCGATGTACGAGGCCTGGAACTTGCTGCCGGACGGCGTCTTGCCGGTACCGGCGTTGGACAGCGTGGCGCCGTCCTTCAGCTGGATCTTGATCGTGTTCGAGTCACCAGTGGTGATCTGCGCCGACTTGACCTGCTTCGCGTCGATCGCCGCGACGACCTGACCGGTGTCCACCGTCTTGTAGCCGTTCGAATCCGAAACGACCTGCATCAAAACGATGACGGCGAGGACGGCCAGCACGATCCACATGATCGGCGCACGGAAGTATCGCTTGACGTCCATCCATGCGGGGCGTTGCCGCCCCGTCCCTCCTGCCACTCAGCGGCGCCGCGGGCTGGGTGCCGCCGGCGCATCCTGGTCGGTGCTCATGTGAAGAGCGGTTTTAATGGACCGTACCGCAGTCGCACCCGCCCATGGCGGGAGCGCAGCGACACGGCCGTCGTTCTTGGTCCCCCCGGTCCAACGGGCGGGAACCGGCTCCTGTTCCCACCCGTAGCCCGAACGGAGCCCTCAGCCCCCGTAGACGTGCGGGGCGAGCGTCCCGATGAAGGGCAGGTTACGCAGCTTCTCCGCGTAGTCCAGGCCGTAGCCGACCACGAACTCGTTCGGAATGTCGAAACCGACGTACTTCACGTCGATCTCGACCTTGGCCGCGTCCGGCTTGCGCAGCAGGGCACAGACCTCCAGCGAGGCCGGGCCGCGCGAGCTCAGGTTGCCCAGCAGCCAGGACAGGGTCAGACCGGAGTCGATGATGTCCTCGACGATCAGGACGTCCCGGCCGGCGATGTCGGTGTCCAGGTCCTTCAGGATGCGGACCACGCCGGAGGACTTGGTGCCCATGCCGTAGGAGGACACCGCCATCCAGTCCATGGTGACCTGCGAGTGCAGGGCCCGGGCGAGGTCGGCCATGACCATCACAGCCCCCTTGAGGACGCCGACGATCAGCAGATCCTTGCCTGCGTAGTCCCGGTCGATGCGCTCGGCCAGCTCCAGGAGCTTGGCGTCGATCTCGTCCTTGCTGATGAGCACCTTCGCGAGGTCAGCGCCCATGTCGTTCTGGTCCACCGGGGATACGTCCTCAAACGTTCGGGGTCTGTGTGGCCGGCGGCCGACTACCCCGGGACATGCCCGCCCGTCAGTCGCCCTGCCGCCGAAAGACCAGCGTGCCACACCTGCGGGTGGCCTCGACGCCCCCGGGTAGGTGCAGCGGCCCCTGGCCGCGCCATCCGGTGACCAGCAGGTCGATCGTCTCCAGGTGCCGCGCGAACAGGTCCCCGGCCGGGCAGCCCGCCCGCAGCGCGGCCCGGCGCAGCACCCGGCGGCGGACCGCGGGCGGGAGCTCGGCGAGTTTCACCGCGTCCAGGGCGCCCTCACCCGTCCGGAGGTCGCGTTCGGCCAGGGAGGCCCACTGGTCGAGGGCGTCCGCGTCGTCGCGGAACAGCCGGGCGGTGCGGGCCAGCGCCTCGACCACCCCGCCGCCCAGGTGCTTCTCCAGCACCGGCAGCACCTCGTGCCGGACCCGGGAGCGGGTGTAGGCGGGATCACAGTTGTGCGGGTCGTCCCAGACCGGGATCGCCTGGGCGGAGCAGGCCTGCCGGGTGGCCGCCCGGTCCAGCTCCAGCAGCGGGCGGCGGTAGCGGCCCTTCTGCGCCGGCATCCCGGCCAACGAGCGGGAGCCCGAACCGCGCGCCAGGCCCAGCAGCACCGTCTCGGCCTGGTCGTCCCGGGTGTGGCCGAGCAGCACCGCGAGCGCGCCGAGCCGCTCGGCGGCCGCGTCCAGGGCCGCGTAGCGGGCGTCCCGGGCGGCGGCCTCCGGGCCGCCGGACCGGCCGACGCGCACCGGGATCGCCTCGACCGGGTCCAGGCCGAGCGAGCGCAGCCGTTCGGCCACCTGGGCGGCCCGGTCGGCGGAGCCGGGCTGCAGGCCGTGGTCCACGGTGACGGCGCCGACCCGCAGGCCGATCTTGGGGGCTTCGAAGGCGGCGGCGATGGCCAGCGCCATCGAGTCGGCGCCGCCGCTGACGGCGACCAGCACCAGCGGCGAGCCGGGGGCGGCCGGGGTCCGGGGCAGTCCGGACGGGTGCCGGGCGGCGTTGCCGATCAGGGTGGTGCCGACGGCGGCGCCCACCAGGGGCGCCCCGGCCGGACGCTGGCGGGGCTCACGCACGGGCGCGGTGAAGGTGGTACCGGCCTCGGCGGCGAGGTCGGTGAGCGTGCGGCGGACGGCCAGGCGTATCGCTGCGACTGCGGGGTGTGGACCCACGGCGGACGACTCCTCGACGGAGGGGACAGGACGGCGGCTCGCGCGGCGGGGCCGCGCAGCTTCATGAGCGCCCTGTTACCGGGCGCTCACAGATGGTGGCAGAAAGGAGCACCCCGCTACGCCACCCGCGCCACCGGTACGACCACCGTCCCACGTTCGGGTGAATGGAGAAACGTATCTTCACCCTCCGTCTGCCCGATTGGACCACTCGTACGAGCGGGTTTGACCACCACCGACCACCGCCCGGCGCTTGGGGTCCGAGCCCCGTCCGAGCCCCGTCCGTGCCCGCCTCAGCGGGCGACGCGGGCGACCCAGGCGGCCGGATCGTGGATCTCCTCCTTGGTCGGCAGCGTGTTCGGGGAGGTCCAGACCCGGTTGAAGCCCTCCATGCCGACCTGCTCCACCACCCCGCGCACGAACACCGCACCGTCCTGGTACTGGCGCAGCTTCGCGTCCATCCCGAGCAGCCGGCGCAACAGCAGGTCGAGCCGGTTCGCCCCGCGGTCCCGGCGCTGCTGGAACTTCTCCCGGATCTCCGCCACGGTCGGCACCACCGCCGGGCCGACCCCGTCCATCACCACGTCCGCGTGGCCCTCCAGCAGCGACATCACCGCCGTCAGCCGGCCCAGGATCTCGCGCTGCGCCGGCGACTGGACGACCTCCATCAGCCCCGCCGACGGCATGCCGTCCCGGCCCCCGGCACCCGGCAGCCCGCCGCCGAGCGAACCCGCCGCGTCCCGCAGCCGCTCCAGCAGGGCGCCGGGGTCCACGTCGGTCTCCGCCAGGAAGGACTGCACCTCGGACTGGATGTGGTCGCGCAGCCACGGCACCGCGGTGAACTGCGTCCGGTGCGTCTCCTCGTGCAGGCAGACCCAGAGCCGGAAGTCGGACGGGTCGACGTCCAGCTCCCGCTCGACGTGCACGATGTTCGGCGCCACCAGCAGCAGCCGGCCCGGCCCCGGGCCCTCCGGCCCCAGCCGGGGCTTGTCGAACAGCGCCGCCGGGCTGTCCGGGGCCTCCAGCGAAGGCTCCGCCGGGGCGAAGGTCTCGTACTGGCCGAGCACCTTCCCGGACAGGAACGCCAGCAGCGCGCCCACCTCGATCCCGGTGGCCTTCTCCCCCACCGCGCCGAACACCCCGGCCGTCGGGCTGCTCGCCCGGCGCGCCTGGAGCTTCTCCACCAGCGGCTGGACCACCGTGCGGAAGCCGGCCACGTTCGCCCGCACCCAGCCCGGGCGGTCCACCACCAGCACCGGCGTCGCGGTGGCCGCCGTCAGACTGCTCGACCGCATCCCCGTGAACGCCCGGACGTGCTCCTCGGCCTCCAGCGCGTGCCGGCGCAGTTCGGCGACCACGGCCGCCGCCTCCGCCCGACTCACCTCCGGCCCCGGCCGCACCAACCTGGTCGCGGTTGCGACCGCGAGATTCCAGTCGACCATGCCAGCACCGCCACTCGCGCTCGTCATGCCCTCACCGTACGTGCTCCCACCCACCAGCGGCAGCCACCCGCCACGAACACCCTCACCCCGCCCCCGGCGGGGCGGGGGCCGCGGGCGGGCGGGGGCGGGTCAGTGGCAGCCGCAGGCGGCGAGGCGGGCGGCGATGCGGTCCATGGCGGCGCGCGCGGTGTCGGCGGGGGCGGTGGTGCGGGTCATGACGGCGAAGGCGAGGAGGCGGCCGTCGGCGTCGACGACGGTGCCGGCGAGGGTGTTGACGCCGCTGAGGGTCCCGGTCTTGGCACGGATCAGGCCGGCCGCGTCGGCGGCGCCCGAGCCGGTGCCGTAGCGCTTGCCGAGAGTGCCGGTGAAGCCGGCGATGGGCAGGCCGGTGAGGACCGGGCGCAGGGTCGGGTGCTGGTCGGAGGCGGCCAGGGCGAGGAGTCGGACGAGGACGGCCGGCGGGACGGCGTTGCCCGGGTGCAGTCCGCTGCCGTCGTTCAGGGACACGCCCGCCATCGGCACGCCGAGCTTGGCGAGTTCCCGGGTGACGGCGGTGGCGGCGCCCTCGAAGCTGGCCGGTTGGCCCGCGGCGAGGGCCGCCTGACGGGCCATCGCCTCTCCGATCTGGTTGTCGGAGGTGGTGAGCATGCGCTCGACCAGCCGGGCGACGGTCGGCGAGTCCACCCGGCCGAGGACGGGGGCGGCGGAAGCGGCCGGGGCGGCGGCGGGCCTGGCCGTGCCGTCGACGGTGACGCCCTGGGCCTTGAGCAGAGCGGCGAAGATCTCGGCGGCCTTCCCGGCCGGGTCGGCGACCCGTGCCGGCGCATCGTCACGGCTCTTGGGGTCCACCTTGGCCTCGTCGACCATCAACGGGACGACCAGGGCGATGTTCTGCCCGTCGTGGTTCTTGTGCTGCGGGTTGCCCGCGTACATCGACAGGTCGTAGTCGAGCTTGACGGTGGTGGTGCCGGCGGCCTTGAGGGCGGCGGCGGTCTGCCGGGCCAGGGCGTCGAGCGAGGCGGGGGCGGTGTCGGCGTCGGCCGCCCGGCCGCCGATCTGGACCTGGTCGGCGGGCAGTGCGGTGAGCGTCGGGTCGCCGCCGCCGACCAGGGTGATCGTGCCGGGGTCCGCGCCCCGGACCACCCGGGTGGTCAGCCGGGTGTCGCCGGGGATCAGCGACAGGGCCGCGATCGCGGTGGCCAGCTTGGTGGTGGAGGCGGGGGTGGCCGGGGTGTTCTCGCCGGAGCCGTACAGGAGTTGGCCGTCGGCGGCGTCCGCGACGGCGAAGGTGACGGTGCCGAGGCTCTTGTCGGCGACGGCGGCGGCGAGCGCCTGCTGGAGGCCCTGGGCGGTGGGTGCGGCGGCGGGGCCGCCGGCCTCGACGGTGGCCAGGACGGCGCCGGGGGCGGGGGCCGGGCGGGCGCCGCCGCCCGGGGCGGGGGCCGAGCCGGTGGGGCCCGTGGAGCCGGTGCCGGTGGGCGTGGAGCCGCCGGTGGTGCCGGGGGCGGTGAGCTGTTCGCCCGGGCGGGTGGCCGGGGTGTCGCCCGGCCTGGGCTTGCCGTCGCCCCTCCCCCGGCCGCCCTTCCCGCCGTCGCGGCCGTCGCCCTCGCCGTGCTCGGTGCTGTGGCCGCCGGGGCCCGGGGAGGGCTGCGCGTACGCTCCGCCCGAGGTCAGGACCGTTCCGGCGACCAGCAGGGCCGCTCCGAACAGTCCCGCGGCCGTCCCCCTGCGGCGGCGCGCCGCCCCGACCCCTGTTCCCACCGACCGGCCCCTTTCCTGAGCACTCACTCCCGTAGGAGACACTTGGATTCTGTCAGTCCCTACCTTGGAGGAACCGTTGGAATTCGACGTCCTTATCGAAATCCCGAAGGGCTCTCGTAACAAGTACGAGGTCGACCACGAGAGCGGCCGGCTGCGGCTCGACCGGATGCTCTTCACCTCGACCCGCTACCCGGCCGACTACGGCTACGTGGAGGGCACGCTCGGCGAGGACGGCGACCCGCTGGACGCGCTGGTGATCCTGGACGAGCCGACCTTCCCGGGTTGCCTCATCAAGTGCCGTGCCATCGGCATGTTCCAGATGACCGACGAGGCCGGCGGCGACGACAAGCTGCTGTGCGTTCCGGCCACCGACCCGCGCTGGGAGCACCTGCGGGACATCCACCACGTGTCGGAGTTCGACCGCCTGGAGATCCAGCACTTCTTCGAGGTCTACAAGGACCTGGAGCCCGGCAAGTCCGTCGAGGGCGCCAACTGGGTCGGCCGCGCCGAGGCCGAGGCCGAGGTCACCGCTTCGATCAAGCGTCTGGCGGAGCAGGGCGGTCACTGAGCCGTCGTTCCGATCTCGTTCGATCAGATAGTTCTGAGCAGTTCGAGGTAGGTCGGGGCAGCCGGAGGCCGGGGTTCGCGGATTCGTCCGCGGGCCCCGGCCTTCGCCGTGTCCGGGGCCGGGCGCGGCCGTCTTGCCGACAGCCTGTCGGCAAGACGGCTTGTTAGGTTAGGCTAACCAAAACAGTCGGGGCCGAATCCGATCCTGGAGGCCGCATGCCCACGCCCGAGCCCGTCCCGTTCTCCACCGCGCTCCGCACCGCCAGCAGCGAGGAGCACGAGGCTGCGGAGCAGTCCTCGTTCATGAGCCACCTGCTGGGCGGACGGCTCGGGGTCGAGGCCTACGCCGACCTCACCGGCCAGCTCTGGTACGTCTACCGGGCCCTGGAGAACCGCGCCGGACACCTGGCCGAGCACCCGCTCGCCGGGCCCTTCATCGACCGGGCGCTGCTGCGCACCGCTGCCATCGAGCGCGACCTGGCGCACCTGCGCGGGCCGGACTGGCGGGACGGCCTGGCGCCGCTGCCCGCCACCGCCGCGTACGTCGCGCGGGTGGAGGAGCTGGCCGAGACGTGGCCGGCCGGGTACATCGCGCACCACTACACCCGCTACCTGGGCGACCTGTCCGGCGGTCAGATCATCCGCGGCATCGCCGAGAAGACCTGGGGCTTCGAGCGCAAGGGCGACGGCGTGCGGTTCTACGTCTTCGAGGAGGTCGACAATCCGGCCGCCTTCAAGCGCGAGTACCGGACCCGGCTGGACGCCGCCGGGCTGGCGATGGACGAGGTGGAGCGGCGCCGGGTGGTCGAGGAGTGCAAGCGGGCCTTCGTGCTCAACGGCGCGGTCTTCCGGGACCTGGACGCGCGCTACCCCCTGAGCGCCTGAACGTTTCTCCTGAGGCGCACCCGCCCGGGTGCGCCAACGGATCGGCCCCGGCGAGCGGTTGCTCGCCGGGGCCGCCGCGCGTCCCGGGGGTGCGTCAGGAGCGCGCGCCGCGCCGGTTGCGCACCAGCACGGTGGCGCTGCCGCCGACCAGCAGCAGACCGGCCGCGGTGGCCAGCAGCGGGACCACCGGGGTCTCCGAACCGGTGGCGGCCAGCACGCCGCCCGCACCGCCCGCACCGGCCAGGCCGCCGCCGGTGGTCAACGAGGCGCCGCCGACCGTGCCGGTGCCCGAACCCTGGCCTCCGGCAGGCTGGTTGGCGCCACCGGCACCGGACCCGGCGGTCGGCGGGGTGGCCGGCAGCTTGGCGTCCTTGTCGAACGCCAGGGTGGCGCTGACCGGGTCCAGGGCCGTGCCCGCCGGGTAGTTGGAGAACACCGGGACACCCTCGGCGGTGAGCGTGGCCGGGACGCCGGAGAGCGTCACCACGCCGTTGACCGGCTTCAGGGCGGAGGCGGGCACGTCCAGCTTGGCGATCCGCGCGCCGCTCAGCGACGTCGCCTTGCCCTCGGGGGACTTGCCGTTCACGTCGGCGGTCAGGAAGGCGCCGCCCTGGTCGATCGTCAGGCCCAGCTTGGAGAGCGTGGTGTCGAGCGCCCAGCCGTCCTTGCCGGGGTGGCCGAGGAAGCGGACCGAGCCGTCGAAGGCGGCGGTCAGCAAGTGGTCGGCGGTGTTGTAGCCGCCGGTGGCGCCGCCGAAGCGGTAGTCGGCCGCGCCGCCGCCGAACTCGACCTTGCCGCTCGCCATCGGGGTGGCCAGGTACGCGCGGAAGCTCTCCTTGACCGTCCAGTCGAGGGTCCCGTTCAGCACGGGCAGCCGACCGGGGGCGCCGGTGGGCGCCGGGGTCCCGGTCGCGGACGGGGTGGCGCTCGTGGACGGCGAGGCGGTGGCACTCGGCGACTGCGTCGCGGACGGCGTCGAGGTGGCCGACGGCGTGGCGGAGGGCGTGGCCGTCGGCGTGCCGGTGGCGGACGGCGAGGCGGTCGGCGTGCCCGTGGCGGACGGCGTCGACGTCGGGGTCGGGGCCGTCGGCGAAGCGGTGGCGGTCGGCGACGGCGTCGCCGGGCTCTGCTTCAGCAGCAGCGACAGCGGGTCCATGTCCGCCCCGGCCGCGTAGAAGCCCGCGAAGGCCTTGGCGCCCTGCTCGGTCAGCTTCGCCGCCGTCGGCACCCCGGTGGTGGTGTCCCGCCCGACGGTGAACGTCACCAGCGGCACGTCGTCCCGTCGGGTGACCTCGGTGGCGCCCATCGACTCCTTGGAGGCGGTGTCGGCGGTGAGCGTGCCGGTCGTCCCGGCGGTGGTGACCTTGAGGTCGCTGAGGGCGACGTCCAGCGCGCCGTGGTGGGCGGTGAAGCGGACCCCGCCGGTGAAGGAGGAGCTCAGCGCGTGGGTGGCGAGGTCGTACGTGGCGTTCGCCAGGCCGAAGTGGAAGGTGCCGTCGGCGTTGGTGGTGGCGCCGCCGGTCAGTTCGATGGCGCCGCCCTGGGAGGCCGGGCCGCTGACGTAGCTGCGGAAGCTGGCCTTCACGCCCCAGTCCAGCGAGCCGGTGTCGTACGTGACGCTGCCGGGACCACCCGCGCCGAAGGCCAGTGCGGGGGCGCCGAGGGCGGTCAGGCCGAGGCCGGCGGTGGCGGCCGCGAGGGCGGCCAGCCGGGTGCGGTTGCGGGACATGGTGGGTACTCCGTTCGGATGGGGCGGGGGGAGGGAGCGGGGGGACGCTCCGGGGTGTCAGGCCGCGTCGCCGGGGCCCGGCGCGGCACCGGGGCCGCCGTCGGCGCCCGCGCCCGACGCGGCGGCCGCGCGGCGGCGCCGGACGAGCAGGCCGCCGGTCACGGCGAGCGCGGCCACCAGCACGGCGCCGCCGGCCACGGCCGCCACCGGGAAGCCGCCCGGGGAGGAGGCGGCGGCGACGGGCGCGGCGGAGGGGCCGGTGGCGGGGGTCGCGGTGGCGCTCGGCGCGGTGGCCGGGGCGCTGCCGAGGTCGGGCAGCGGGGGCAGCGCGGCGGCCGGGTCGAGCGCGACGGCGAAGCTCAGCGGGTCCATCTCGGTGCCGGCCGGGTAGAGGCCGCCGAAGGCCTTGGCGCCGCCCTCGGTGAGCTTCAGCGGCACCTCGACAACCTTCAGCAGGCCGCCCTCGGGCTTGAGGCCGGCCGGGTCGAAGGCGGCCAGCTCGACGCCGGTGAGCTGCTGGGTGGCGCCGTCCGGGGTCCGGCCGGAGACGTCCGCGACCAGTCGGCCCTGGCCTCCGGCCACGGTGACGCCCGGGTTGGCGAGGGTGAGGTCCAGGCCGTAGGTGTCGCCGCTGCGCAGGCCGGTGAAGCGCACGGTGCCGGTGAAGGCAGCGGTGAGGTCGCCGTTGGCGGGGTCGTAGCCGCCCTTGGCCGGGGTCCAGCGGAAGTAGGCGCCGCCGTCCGCCGCGCCGGCGCCGAGTTCCCAGCGGCCCTGGGCGATCGCGCCGGTGACGTAGTCGCGGAAGGTGCGGCGCACGCCCCAGTCGAGGGCGCCGTTCGCGAACTCGGTCCGGGCGGGGGCCTGGGCGACGGGCGGGGCGGTCGGGGTCTCGGCGGTCGCCGACGGCGTCGGCACGGCGGCCGCCGAGGGGGTGGCCGCGGCGGTCGGCGACGGGGTCGACGAAGTCGGCTGCGCGGCGGGCAGGTTGACCGAGAGGGTGAGCGGGTCCAGGGCCGTCCCGGCGGGGTAGAAGTTGCCGAAGGCCTTGGCCCCGGCGTCGGTGAGGGTGCCCGGCACGTTGCTGAGCGTCAGGGTGCCGGCCGCGCCGCGCAGGTCGACGCCGGCCAGTGAGAGCTCGGCCAGTTTGGCCTGGCTCGCGCTGCTGACCTGCCCGGTGTCCTTGGACTTGCTGCTGACGTCGGCGTACAGCCCGGCCGCGCCGCCCTGGACGGCCCGGACGGTGAGCCGGCCGAGGCTCAGGTCGAGCGCGTTGGCGCCGTTCTCCTGGTGCCCGGTGAACCGGACCCCGCCGGAGAAGGCGGCGGTCAGCGCACCGGTCGCCGGGTCGTAGCCGCCGGTCGCGGAGTGGAACCGGAAGGTGCTGCCGCCGACCGTGGCCGCGCCGCCGTTGAGCGTCCAACTCCCCTTGGCGATGGGCCCGGTGATGTATGTCAGGAAGGACTGCTTGATGCCCCAGTCCAGCCGTCCGCCGGCGACCTTGCCCTCCGCCGCGTGCGCCGGGCCAGGCGACAGGCCCACCGCCAGCAGGGCGGCGAGGGCGGCCACCAGGGTGGCGGCCAGACGGCGGAGCCGGCTGGACAGGGGCACGGCGGATCACTCCTCGGCGGGGTGCGGTCAGTGGCGGTGAAGGACGCGGCAAGGGAGGGGTCGGGCGTGGCGCCGACCCCCTTGCGGAACTCAGGTAAGGCTAACCTAATATATGAGTCAAGAGTCCCGCCGCAACCCCTCCACCAGGACCAGAGCGGCGACAACTCCCAGTGAAGGGAAGCGCGTTGAGCAGCAGTACGATCCGAACCGGGGCGGCCCGCGGGCCCGCCCTCCTGCTGCTCGCCCTCGGCCTGCTGCTCGCCCTCACCGCCTGCGGCCCGTCCGGCACCGCCGGCGGAGCGGCCGCGGCGAGCTCCTCCCGGGCCCCCGACGCGGTCGAACCGCTGCCCGTCGAACCCGTCCCGCAGCTCCCGGCCACCACCGCCTCCGTCGACGGCCGCCAGGTCACCGTCACCAGCGCCGAGCGGATCATCCCGCTCAACGGCAGCCTCTCCGAGCTGGTGTTCAGCCTCGGCCTCGGCCCCAAGGTGGTCGCCCGGGACGTCTCCACCACCTTCCAGCAGGCCGCCGCCCTGCCGGTGATCACCCAGGCCCACGACGTGTCCGCCGAGGGCGTGCTGTCGCTGCACCCCACCGTCGTCCTCGCCGACCGTTCCACCGGCCCGGCCGAGGCCATCGCGCAGATCCGCGCGGCCGGCGTCCCGCTGCTCGTCCTGGACGACGCCAAGCGGCTCGCCGACGTCGGCCCGCGCATCGACACCGTCGCCGCCGCCCTCGGAGTACCGGACGCCGGACGGCAATTGAAGGAACGCACCGAACAGCGGATCGACGAGGCCAGGGCCGCCGCCCCGGCCGCCGCCCGCCACCCCAAGGTCGCCTTCCTCTACCTGCGCGGCAGCGCCTCCGTCTACCTGCTCGGCGGGCCCGCCTCCGGCGCCGGCTCGCTGATCGAGGCGGTCGGCGGCCAGGACGCCGGCACCGCCGCCGGCCTCACCGGCGACTTCACCCCGCTCACCAGCGAGGCCCTGGTCAAGGCCGCGCCCGACGCCATCCTCGTGATGAGCAAGGGCCTGGACTCGGTCGGCGGCGTCGACGGCCTGCTCAAGCTGCCCGGCGTCGCCCAGACCCCGGCCGGCCTCGACCGCCGGATCGTCTCGATCGAGGACGGCCAACTGCTCAGCTACGGCCCGCGCACCCCCCAGGTGCTCCGCGAGATCGCCGCCCAGCTCTACCCGGCGGACGCCAAGTGACCACCGCCGTACGGGCGAAGACCGCGCCCGCCGTCAGCAGGACCACCCTGATCACCGCCGGGCTCGCCGCCGCCCTGGTGCTCTGCGCCCTGCTCGCCGCCGGCATCGGCGCCTACCGCATCCCGCTCGGCGACATCCTGGCCTCCGCCGCCCACCGGCTCGGCCTCGGCGGGCACGCCCTGGACCGGGTGCCCGAGTCGGTGCTGTGGAACGTCCGGCTCCCCCGGGTGGTGCTCGCCCTGCTCGTCGGCGGCTCGCTCGGCTGCGCCGGGGCGCTGATGCAGGGCGTGTTCGGCAACCCGCTGGCCGAGCCCGCCGTGATCGGCGTCTCCTCGGGCGGCGCGGTCGGCGCGGTGGCCTGCATCGTGCTCGGCCTGGACGCCCTCGGCAGCTGGACGATCACCGCCTTCGCCTTCGCCAGCGGCCTGCTGACCGTCTTCGCGGTGTACCTGATGGCCCGCTCCGGCGGCCGCACCGAGGTGGTCACGCTGATCCTCACCGGGGTCGCCGTGAACGCCTTCTGCGGCGCGCTGATCGGGATCTTCCTGTTCACCGCCGACTCCGCCGCGATCAGCCAGGTCACCTTCTGGCAACTCGGCTCGCTCTCCCAGGCCACCTGGGGCAAGGTGCTCGCCGTCCTGCCGTTCGCCGCCGTCGGCCTGGCCGTCGCCCCGCTGTACGCCCGCAAGCTGGACCTGCTGGCCCTCGGCGAACGCCCGGCCCGCCACCTCGGGGTGGACGTCGAGCGGATGCGGCTGGTGCTGATCACCGTCGTCGCGCTGCTCACCGCCGCGGCCGTCGCGGTCAGCGGCATCATCGGCTTCGTCGGGCTGGTCGTCCCGCACCTGCTGCGGATGCTGGCCGGGCCCGGCCATCGCTTCCTGCTGCCCGCCTCGGCGCTCGGCGGCGCGCTGGTCCTGGTGGCCGCCGACCTCGCCGCCCGCACCGTCGCCGAGCCGGCCGAGCTGCCGCTCGGGGTGCTCACCGCACTGATCGGCAGTCCGTTCTTCTTCTGGCTGCTGCGCCGGACCAGGAGCCGGCAGGGAGGCTGGGCATGAGATTGCGAACCCCCCGGCAGGTGCCCGAACGGCCCCTGCCCGGAACCGAGTTGCTGACCGCCGAGACCGTCCGGCTGACCATCGGCGGGCGCGCCCTGCTGGACGGCGCGTCGGTGCGGGTCGCCGCCGGAGAGGTGGTCGCGCTGCTCGGGCCGAACGGCGCCGGCAAGTCCACCCTGCTGTCCGTCCTGGCCGGCGACGTCCGGCCGGACGGCGGCGAGGTCCGGCTGCGCGGCCGCCCGCTGGCCGGCTACGGCGCCGCCGAGCTCGCCCTGCACCGCGCGCTGCTGCCGCAGTCCGCCGCGCTGTCCTTCCCGTTCCCCGCCGACGAGGTGGTCCGGATGGGCCGCGCCCCCTGGACCGGCACGGCGTCCGCCGCCGAGGACGAGGCCGTGGTCGCCGAGGCGATGGCCGCCACCGAGTCCGCCGCCTTCGCCGGGCGCCCGTTCACCGCGCTGTCCGGCGGCGAGCGGGCCCGGGTGGCACTGGCCCGGGTGCTGGCCCAGCGCGCGTCGCTGCTGCTCCTGGACGAGCCGACCGCCGCCCTGGACCTGCGCCACCAGGAGCTGGTGCTGCGGGTCGCCAGGGAGCGCGCCGCCGCCGGGGACGGCGTGGTCGTGGTGCTGCACGACCTGTCCCTGGCGGCGGCCTACGCGGACCGGGTGGTACTGCTGAACGCCGGGGCGACGGTCGCGGACGGGCCGGTCGCCGAGGTGCTGCGCGCCCCGCTGCTCAGCGAGGTGTACGGCCACCCGGTCGAGGTGCTGGCGCACCCGCGCACCGGGGTGCCGCTGGTGCTGCCCGAACGCTGACCGGGCGCGGGGCCGGCGCGGCGGGGCTGCGGACGGGCCTGGGCGGGCCGCGGAAGCGGGCTCAGTCCTCCAGCCGGAAGCCGAGCTTCAGCCCGACCTGGTAGTGCTTCACCCCGCCGTCCTCCAGGTGGCCCCGGACCTGCGTCACCTCGAACCAGTCGAGGTTGCGCAGCGTCCGGGAGGCCCGCTCCACCCCGTTGCGGATCGCGGCGTCGACGCTCTCGGTCGAGGATCCGACGATCTCGGTCACCCGGTACACGTGGTCAGTCATGGCGGACTCCCTCAGCTGTGCGACGGCCCCCGGTCCACCGTGCACCGCCACCGCTCCGCCCGCACGCCGACGGCCGCCTCCGGCCTCCCCGCATCCCCTGGAAGGCCGCCGGCAGGCCCCTGGCAGGCCCCGGGGAGGCCGCCGGCGCACCCCGGGGCGGCCGAGGGAGGCCGCGGAGGCCGCTAGAAGGCCGCCCGCACCTGCCCGACCGGGGCACCGCCGCCCAGCAGCGGGGCCGCCCCGATCCGCTCGACGGTCTCGTCCGCGCCGGTCACCCCGAGCCGGCGCAGCGCGGCCGCCAGCACCGGGCCGCGGGCCCGCTCGCCGCCGTCGTCGATCTTGAAGGCGAGCGCCCGCCCGTCCGGCAGCGCCACCACCTGGACGGCCTCGGCGCCCATCTTGGACAGCGCGCCGGGGACGGCCCGCATCAGCCAGGTGTCGGCCCGGCGGGTGCCGGCCACGTACTCGGGGTGGGCGCGCATCGCGTCGGCCACCCGGCGGGGCGCCGTGCCCTCGGCGGCCAGCACCAGGCCGCGGTAGCCGCGTGCCAGGCCGGTCAGCGTGACGGCCAGCAGCGGCGCGCCGCAGCCGTCCACCCCGGCGTGCGTGGCGGTCTCGCCGGTGCCCTCCTCCAGGGCCTCGCGGGCCAGCCGCTGGATCGGGTGCCCGGGGTCGAGGTAGCTCGCGGTGTCCCAGCCGTTGGCGACGCAGGCGGCCAGCCAGCCGGCGTGCTTGCCGGAGCAGTCCATCAGGACGGGGGCGCGGCGGCCGCCGGAGCCGAGCAGCAGTTCCGCCTCGGTCTCGTCGAGCGGGAGGTCGGCCGGGGTGCGCAGGGCGGACTCGTCGAGCCCCGCGGAGCTCAGGATGGTCCGGACACCGTCGAGGTGAAACGATTCCGCGGAGTGGCTGGAGGCGGCCAGCGCCAGCAGCTCGCCCTCGATCGCCAGCCCGGCCCGCAGCGTGGCCACCGCCTGGAACGGCTTGGCGGTCGACCGGGGGAAGACCGGCGCGTCGGGGTCGCCGAGCGCGAACTCCACCGAGCCGTCGGCGGCGAGCAGCACCAGGGAGCCGTGGTGGCGGCCCTCGGTGAAGCCCGAGCGTATGACCTCGGCGAGGACGACGGGCGGGGTGGCGGACTGGGACATGGCGGGAGCCTTCCGGGGGTGAGGGTGGACCGGGGGGCGAGCCGGGCCCCGCCCGCCCGTGGTACCTCACCCGGTCAGAGCGGCCCCCCTGCGAGCAGGTCCTCGACCCGTGCTTCCCCATCACGGTACCTGCGGGTGATCTCCGCGCTGCAACCGTCGGCCGTCCGCAGCAGCCGCTGCCGCCGCCCGGACACCTCGCGCTCGTGCGCGCGCAGCCGCTCCAGCGCGGCCAGCAGTTCCTCCGCCGGGTGCGCGGCCAGGTCGGCGAGCTGGACGTCCCCCATCAGTTCGGCCGCCTCCAGCTGGGACTCGTGGCCGCGCGGCGGCCCGAGCGTGACGTGCCGGGCCGAGCGCCGCACGGTGGAGGGCGCGTCGGTCAGGATGGCCGGGAGGCGGTCCAGCAGGTCGCCGGGGGGCCCGTCGGCGCCGCCCGCCCCGGCCGGCCCGGCCGCCCGGACCGGACCGCCGGGCCGGCGGTCGAGTTCGGCGCGCAGGATGTCCATCCGCCCGTGCAGCAGCCGCCGCAGGTAGGAGAGGTCGGCCTCCTGCTCCAGGGTCTCCCGGCGCAGGATCCGCAGCTGGTCCAGGCCCAGCCGCTCCAGATCTGGCTCTATCGCCGTGCCCAGGGCCCCGGCGCCCCCGGCGACCTCCGCCACGTGCCCGGACCGGTCCCACGCCGCGCTGCTCGCGTCCATCAACCAACCCACCTGCCGTCGTCCGATCCCGCCCGCTCGCGGCACTGCGTCCCTGCCGCCGGTCCGGCCCGTCCCCCGACGGGCTCACGCGTCCCGTCCGTTGGCACGCCCGGCCGCCCCCGAAGGTTCCGGTTCCCGGCCGGAACCACCCACCGGGGCGATGCCGCCAGAACGCCTGACCTACGGGCTCGACCGCCCGGCCGAGCCCGGCCCGGTGCGGCGGACCATATGGCGCGCCGGGCCCTCCGTACGGTCCACCAGCGTGCCACCCCGCCCGGCGCGGGCGCACCGCCCGTGCACCCGAACGGCCCCCTGGCGAACGGGGGTGGCTGATATGACCGGACCTTTCCGCAGGAAGAGCGGCGCCCGACCCCGCGCAGGCGCGCACCACCCAGCGTGCACCACCTGTACACGCGCCCCTCCCGCACGCCCCGGGTGCCCGTCGGGCACGGCGCCGGGTGCCCGTCGGGCACGGCGCCGGGTGCCCGTCGGGCACGCCCCGGGCCTCCGGCACAATGGCGGCATGCGAGCAGTGGTGCAGCGAGTGACCGAGGCCAGGGTGACCGTGGCCGGAGAGACCGTCGGCGCGATCGAGGGGCCCGGACTCTGCGTCCTGGTCGGCGTCACCCACGAGGACACCCCGGCCAAGGCCGCCCAGCTGGCCCGCAAGCTGTGGACGCTGCGGCTGCTGCCCGCCGACGACGAGGGCGTCGAGCAGTCCTGCTCCGACCTCGGGGCCCCGCTGCTGGTGATCAGCCAGTTCACCCTCTACGGCGACGCCCGCAAGGGCCGCCGCCCGACCTGGAACGCCGCCGCCCCCGGCCCGGTCGCCGAGCCCCTGGTGGACGAGGTGGTCGCCCGACTGCGCGCGCTCGGCGCCAAGGTGGAGACGGGCCGGTTCGGCGCCGACATGCAGGTGGCGCTGGTGAACGACGGCCCGTTCACCGTCCTCGTGGAGGTCTGACCGCAGCCGGGCGCACGGGCTACTGCGGGACGATCACGTCCTGGGTGCCCGGCACCGTCCCGGCCAGCAGCACCGCGTCCACCGGGACGTTCCGCTTGACGATCGCCAGCGCGATCGGCCCCAGCTCGTGGTGGCGGGCCGAGGAGGTGACGAAGCCGAGCGGGCGCCCGTCCGGCTCCGCGGCCAGCCGCACCTGCGTCCCGTGCGGGGGCAGCGTCTCCTCGGTGCCGTCCAGGTGCAGGAAGACCAGGCGGCGCGGCGGCCGGCCCAGGTTGTGCACCCGGGCGACGGTCTCCTGTCCGCGGTAGCAGCCCTTCTGCAGGTGGACGGCGGTGCGCAGCCAGTCCACCTCGTGCGGGATGGTCCGGTGGTCGGTCTCGAAGCCCAGCCGCGGCCGGTGGCCCTCGATCCGCAGCGCCTCGTACGCCCAGACCCCCGCCGCCGGGCCGTACCCGGCGGTCAGCTTCGCCAGCTCGGCGCGCGGCACGAACAGGTCGCGCCCGTACGGGAGTTCGCGCACCGCCGCGGCGCCCTCGACGGAGGCGGTGGAGCCCGCCGGCAGGTGCACCACGGCGTACTCGGCGGTCGCGTCGGCGACCTCCACCCGGTAGAAGAACTTCATGCTCTCCAGGTAGCCCAGCAGCGCCTCCTGGGTGCCCGGCTCGACGTGCGCCCAGGTGGTGGTGCCGTCGTCGACCAGGTAGAGCGCGTGCTCGACGTGCCCGTTCGGGGAGAGCACCAGCGCCTCGGTGGCCTCCTGCGGCGCCAGCGCGCTGACGTGCTGGGTGAGCAGCAGGTGCAGCCAGGCCAGGCGGTCCTGGCCGGTGACGGTGAGCACGCCGCGGTGCGAGAGGTCCACGAAGCCCGTGCCCCGCGCGAGGTTGCGTTGCTCGCGGAAGATGTCGCCGTAGTGGGCGGCGACGCCCTCGTCGGCGCCTTCGGCGGGGACGGCTCCGGGCAGGCTCAGCAGCGGGCTCTTCATACCGGCCAGCTTACGACCGGCCGTCCGCGAGCTTGGCGGTGCAGTCGGCGCAGCGGCCGAAGATGGCGAAGTGCTTGAGGTCGGTGTCGAAGCCGTGCTGTTCGCGCAGGCTGCGGATCAGCGGCTCGGCGATCTCGGTGCCGGTCTCGGAGACCTTGTCGCAGTCCCGGCAGACCAGGTGCAGGTGGTGGTGGCGGCCGGCCAGGTGGTAGGTCGGGGCGCCGTGGCCGAGGTGGGCGTGCGAGACCAGGCCGAGTTCCTCCAGCAGCTCCAGGGTCCGGTAGACGGTGGAGATGTTGACGCCGCTGGCGGTCTGCCGGACGTGGCAGAGGATCTCGTCGGGGGTGGCGTGGTCGAGGCGGTCGACGGCTTCGAGTACGAGCTGCCGCTGCGGGGTCAGCCGGTAGCCGCGTTCGCGCAGGTCGGCCTTCCAGTCGCCGGAGAGCTGCCAGTCGGTGGTGCCGGTGTCCGCCACGGTGCTGTCCCTGCCAAGGTCGGGGGTCCTGAGGCAAGTGTAGGGACCGGCCGGCGGCCGGTCCCTACCTCACGCGAAAGCCGTACCGCTCAGCGGAGCGCCGGGCTCACTTGAAGAACGCGATGCCGTCGTCCGGCAGGTCGTTGATGTCCTTGATCAGCTGGGCCGGGCTGAGCACCTTCTTCAGCTGGGCCGACATGTACGGGCGCAGCGGCACGTTCGGGGCGGCCTTCTCGCCGACCCAGAGCAGCTCCTCGTTGACGAAGCCGTACAGCCGCTTGCCGCCCGAGTACTCCGGCGAGCCCTCGATCCGGGCGACCGCGTCCGTGGAGACGTCGATCTGCGGCTTGCCGTCGGCCAGCTCGCCGTACCAGATCTCCACGGTGCCGTCGTCGCGGACGGACGAGATCTCGATCCCGCGGACGCCGCTGGTGCCGTCGTGGTTGCTGGTGATGCGCCAGAACGCGTGCTCGTTCTCCAGCGGGCGGACCTTCTCGCCCTCGTTGTCCAGCACCCAGGTGCGGGAGCGGAACTCCAGGAAGGGCCGGCCGTCGTGCCGGATCACGATCTCCTGGCCGAAGTTGCACTTCTCGGTGCCAGGGCCCTCTTCATCTGGCAACGGGGCATAGACGCCCGCGCCCTCCCAGGTGCCGAGGAGGAAGGCGAGCGGGACGACGTCCTTGTGGAGGTCAGAGGGGATCTCGATCATGTTCCTGGTCGCTGTCGTCGTCGGTGTGGGCTGCCTCAACCGTACGGCAGGATCAGCGCTGGCCCTGGTAGAGCTTCATCACCGAGAAGATGGCGAACCAGGTGATCAGCACGGCCATGAGGGCCAGCAGACCGTCGAAGAAGATTTCCAGACCGGACACGGGTGGCTCCCAGGCGGCGACAGTGTGGTGGATTTTGCTGCCGCTCACTCTATCCGCCGGTCATCGACCGGTCGCGGTGAGCCCCACCACGTCATCGTTCGCGCCGATTCTCCTCCGCCGTCCAAGGTTTCCCCAAGGGATCCCGGGATGACGGCGAGCGGGGGCCGCGAGCCCTCTAAGGTGGCGCCATGTCGAAGAAACTCGTCATCAAGGTCACCGCCGGGGCCGATGCGCCGGAGCGGTGTTCGCAGGCGTTCACCGTCGCGGCGGTGGCCGTCGCCAGCGGGATCGAGGTCTCGCTCTGGCTGACCGGGGAGTCCTCCTGGTTCGCCCTGCCGGGGCGGGCGGCGGAGTTCGAACTGCCGCACGCGGCACCGCTTCCGGACCTGCTGGAGGCGATCCTCGCGAGCGGCTCGGTGACGCTGTGCACCCAGTGTGCGGCCCGCCGGGGGATCGTGCAGCAGGACACCGTCGAGGGCGTCCGGATCGCGGGCGCGCAGGTCTTCGTCAGCGAGATCATGGCGGACAACGTCCAGGCACTCGTCTACTGACGGCTACGGGTGCTCCTCGTGGTCGGGGCGGTCCCGGTCGTGGCCGGGCTCGTCCCACTTCGGATCGTCCCAGCGCGGGTCGTTCCACCAGTCGTCGTCCGGGTCCCGCTTGTTGGCGAACACGGCGGCGGCCGGCGGGATCACCATCGCGACCACGCACATGCCGATCGCGGCGGGCACGGAGAAGAACCTCACCACGCCCCAGGCCAGCACGAACAGGCCCAGGCAGACGCCCATCAGGGCGAAGTAGTAATGCCGCCGCCGCCTTGTCTGCACGTCTCCACGGTACGACCGAGGGCCCTGCCGCGGCAGGGCCCTCGGTGCACTCCGCCCGTGGATCAGGCGGATCGGGTGGTTCGGGTGGCTCAGGTGGAACGGGCGGATCGGGTACCGATCAGACCGCGATCGCGACCTCGACGGCGGTGCCCTGGGAGGCCACCACCTGACGGTCCACGGTCTGGCCCGGCACCAGCGCGCGCAGGGTCCACTTGCCCGGGCGGGCGAAGAACCGGAACTGGCCGGTCGCCGAGGTGGGCACCTCGGCCGTGAACTCGCCCCCCTCGTCGAGCAGCCGGACGTAGCCGTTGACCGGCTCACCGTCGCGGGTCACCGAACCCTGGATGATCGTCTCGTTCGCCACGTCAACTCCTGCCAGGTCCGGGCCGCCGGCCTTCGCACCGCACATGTCTTGTCTTCCCTTCTGACGACGGTCGAGCCGCGGGCTCAGTTGCTGCCGAGCTCGATCGGCACGCCGACGAGGCTGCCGTACTCGGTCCACGAACCGTCGTAGTTCTTGACGTTCTCCTGGCCGAGCAGCTCGTGCAGGACGAACCAGGTGAGCGCGGAGCGCTCGCCGATGCGGCAGTAGGCGATGGTGTCCTTCGCCAGGTCGATGCCCTCGGCCTCGTACAGCGCCTTGAGCTCGTCGTCGCTCTTGAAGGTGCCGTCGTCGTTGGCGTTCTTGGCCCACGGGATGTTGCGGGCGCTCGGCACGTGGCCGGGGCGCTGCGACTGCTCCTGCGGGAGGTGCGCCGGGGCGAGCAGCTTGCCGGAGAACTCGTCGGGCGAACGGACGTCGACCAGGTTGAGCTGGCCGATGGCCGCGAGCACGTCGTCGCGGAAGGCGCGGATCGAGGAATCGGCGGCCTGCGCCCGGTACTCGGTGGCCTCGCGGGCCGGCACCTCGGCGACCAGGTCGCGGGAGTCCAGCTCCCACTTCTTGCGGCCGCCGTCCAGCAGGCGGACGTCACCGTGGCCGTACAGCTTGAAGTACCAGTAGGCGTACGAGGCGAACCAGTTGTTGTTGCCGCCGTAGAGCACGACGGTGTCGTCGTTGGCGATGCCCTTGGCGCTGAGCAGCGCGTCGAAGCCGGCCTGGTCGATGAAGTCGCGGCGGACCGGGTCCTGGAGGTCCTGCTTCCAGTCGATCCGGACGGCGTTGCGGATGTGGTTCTTGTCGTACGCGGAGGTGTCCTCGTCGACCTCGACGATGACGACCTTCGGGTCGTCCAGGTGGGCCTGGACCCAGTCGGCGTCGACCAGGACGTCGCTGCGGCTCATGGTGGTGTTCTCCATCCGAGGGCGGTGTGCGGAAGGTTCTGCTCGGGAGGTGCTGCTGGGTGCCCGGGCGACTGCGGTCCGAATTCCTGTCCGAATACTGGGACGGGAGTGGCGGTCCGGGCCGACCGGCGGGGAGCTGCGGGGTACGGCGGCGACGGCCGGCCGGGGTGGCCGGGCAAGGTCACCGGGAAAATCGGCGGCGGGCTTCAACTGCCCAGCCAAAACGCCGAGTTAGCGCATTCGACACAGACAGGCGGCCACGCGGCACAGGTCGACCGCCCGCCGCTTCGTGAGATCCGTCTGTCGCTTCATGTCGACGATGCTAGGGACACCGGAGGCCCGCTGTCATCAGCGTACCGAATGTCGAGACTGAATAGCCCGAATACCGAGATTTGACCCTTTCATGGCCTGCGGGGCCGCCGTCCCGCCCGAGGCCGGCGGCCCCGGGCGGCCCACAACGGGCGGAAACGACACCGCTCCGCGAGACGCGCCGGACGGCGCGTCTCGCGGAGCGGAACGCAGGAGACGGAAGAAATGGAAGGAACGGAGGGAGGGAACGGAGGGAGGGAACGGAGGGAGGGAACGGCACGGGAGCGGAAGTGACCGGCCGGTCAGCCCAGCAGGTTGACGCCCTTGCCCTCGAAGGTCAGCTGCAGGCCCTCCGGCAGCGGCGTCGCCCCGTCCTTGTCGGCCAGTTTCAGCCCGGCCGGGAGCGAGTCGAGGGTGAAGCTCACCGGCTTCAGCCGCTGGTCGGTGACCCCGGCGAACATCCCGGCCAGCGCGCTGAGCTGGAAGCCGTCCGCGGTGACGGTGCTCCCGCTGCTGTGCACCGAGCCCTCGCCGACCGCGACCGGCCCCAGCGCGGCCTTGATCTTGCCCGGCCCGCCGTACGACAGGGCCAGCCGGGTGTTGCCGCCCACCGGCAGCTTGCCCGCCCCCGACATCAGCTGGGAGGCCGGCGGCAGCAGCTGCGCGAGGTCCGCGTACGAGATCAGGCCGCTGCCGGTGCCGCTGTCCACCGTGGCACTCCTCAGGCTGTCGCTCACCGTGACGCCGGACAGCCGGGCCTTGAAGGAGCGCAGCGCCACCTGGCGGCCGCCGTCACCGACGGTCAGGCCGTCGGAGGAGATCCGGACGTCGTCCAGCTTCATCGACAGCGCCTGGGTGAGGAACGGGAAGCCCTCGATCGAGATGTCCGGCCGCTGGCTCATCCGGCCGCTGCTCACCATCCGGTCGGCGGCCTGGTCCTCGGCCACCCCGACCGCGATCCGGTCGGCACCGACCAGCAGGCCGGAGAGCACCACCAGGCCGATCGTCGCCTTCAGCCATCCGCGCATCGCACTCCCCGTCGTCGCCGGTCGCCGTCGTCGTTCGCTGTCCTCGTCCGGTGTTCCTCGCCCGGCGTTCCCTGCCCGGCGTTCCATGGCGGCCCCGGCCAAGGCCGTTCCCGCCCGACCGTACGACGTCCCGCCCCGGAGCATGGTTCCGGAGCGGGACTCGCCGTCGTCGGCCGGGTGTCAGCCGGCCAGCAGGTCCGTGGCGATCCAGATCAGCGGCGAGGCCACCGCCAGCGGCAGCGCCACGCCCGCCGTCATGTGCACGAACCGGGACGGGAAGTCGTACGCCGCGACCCGTCGGCCGACCAGCGCACCCAGCCCCGCCAGCACCCCCAGCGCCGGCGGCGCGCCCACCAGCAGACCCAGCAGCACCGCCGCCGCCAGGCCCAGCACCGGGCCCAGCAGCTTCGGGCCGGGCAACGGCGCCGCCGCCAGCACGGTGGCCAGCGCGACCGCGCCCACCCCGGCCGGCACCCAGTCGGCCACCAGCAGCGAGGTGCACAGCGCCGTCACCACCGTGGCCGAGCCGAGCACCGTCAGCGCGTAGAACCGCTCCTTCGGGTCCGAGGGACGGAACGTCTGCAGCACCAGGACCAGCAGGAAGAACCCGCCCAGCGTGCCGACCACCGCCGCCACGCTGCCCTCGGAGTCCGCCAGCAGCACCGCCGCGTCCGCGGTCAGCCCGGCCAGCGCGGCGAGCGCGATGCCCTGGCGGGCCGGCCACATCCCGTTCAGCCGGAACCAGCCGGCCGCCGTCAGCACCTGGAGCAGCGCCACCACCAGTGCCAGCGCCACCTGCCCGAGCGCGGCGCCGCCGGCCAGCAGCGCGGCCACGCCGGCGGTGATCAGCGCGGGCTGAAGGCCCGGATCGATGATCGGCGAACCGGTCCGGCCGCGCGGGCCGGCGGGCGGTGCCACCGGCGCGGGCCGCGCCGGGACGGCCGCGTACGGCGGCGCGGCCGGGGCGCCCGCCGGGCCGCCGGGGGCGACCGGGCGCTTGAGCGTCATGGTCGGCGAGTCGAGGGCGGGCGCTCCCTGCCCCTGCTGCGGGGGCGCCGTCGGCGGGGCCGCCTGCCGCGGGACCGGTGCCGGAGCGGCGTGCCGGGCCTGCGGCGGCGCGGCATGCCGTGCCGCCGGCGGCGGCGGGGCGGGCGTCCAGGCCGGCGGAGCGGTCGGCATCGCGCCGGACACGACCACCGGCGGCAGCAGCGTCGTCGCGGCCGCGTCGTCCATCGGGGGCACGGGCGGCAGCAGCGTGGTGGCCGCGTCGTCCATCGGCGGCACGGGCGGCAGCAGCGTGGTCGCCGTGGCGTCGTCCAGCGCGGGGACGGGCGGCAGCAGCGTGGTCGCCGCGTCATCCATCGGCGGCTGACCGTACCCCGGGTAGCCGTACGGCGGCTGCTGCCCCGGCTGCGGCGCCTGGGCCTGCGGGTACGGCGGCTGCGGGTACGGGGGGTGGGGCTGCTGCTGCGGATGCCGGTAGGGCGGCTGGGGCGGCGGGGACTGCTGCGGCCACTCGCCGTAGCCGCCCTGGTTCGCGTTGTTCATGTCCGTCACGCCGCTCAGCCTCCCGCGAACGGGGGCAGCACCTCGACCGTGCCGCCCTCGGTGAGGGGCACGGCCGTGTGGTCCCGGCCGCCGACCTGGGAGCCGTCGACCAGGTAGGAGCAGTGCCCGAGCAACTGGACGAGCTTCGGCCGGTCCGCGTGCCGCCGCCTGGCCTGTGCCAGCGCCTCCGCCAGGGTCACCGCCTCGTACGGCTCCTCGGCCAGCCCGGCCTCGGACTTCGCGGCCGCCCAGTAGCGGATCGTCCCGCGCACCCGGGCGCCGCTCGCGGGCTCCGTGGTCGCACCCATCGGGCCACCCCTTCTCGTCGTCCTCGCCCGGCCCCGGTGCCCCGGTCCGGCTCGCCACCGGGCCGCCCGACCACCCGAAAGATGGACTCGCACGGCGCCGCCGATGTGCGTCCCATGATGGCGTGTCCGCCGCCACGAGGGGCAATCGCCCTGGCCGAGGGGGCCCGGAGGACGGCTCGAAGCTGTGTCCAGGCTCACCCGGCGCGCGCCCGGATTGGGCGAACCGCCGGATTCGAGCCCTCCCGGCGCGGAGGGCCGTCGGCTATTCTCGACGTCCAAGAGGGATCCGGGCAGAGTCGCCCCCGGGTCCTTTTGTGCTTTCAGGACGCCAGTACGGACATTCTTGCGATTCGTCGGCCCACCCCCGGCGCGTCGCGGGAACCGCCCCGCCCCACGCGGCACGACGACGTGCCCCGGCCGGCCGGGGTGTCCACCCGGCACCCGGGCCGCCGCCCGGGACCGGAACAAACCGGAGGGTTCGCGGGATGAACAGGGCAGAAACGGTGCGCCAGGGGTTGCGGGACCCTCGGCGCGTGCGCCGTCGCGTCCTGCGCACCGGCCGGTCCTCCGGCGCTCCTCGGGCGTCCGTCCTCCTCCCCCCGCCCTCAGCACGTGCGCCATCCGGCTGTGGCGGCAGCCGTAACGCGACCGCGACGACCCGGAAAGGGGACTACCGGGTATGAGTTCTCTCCTCCTCCTCACCAACGCTCTGCAACCCTCCGCGGAGGTGCTGCCGGCCCTCGGCCTGCTGCTGCACAACGTCCGGGTGGCCCCCGCCGAGGGATCCGCCCTGGTGGACACCCCCAGTGCGGACGTCATCCTGGTCGACGGCCGGCGCGACCTGCCGCAGATCCGTAGCCTCTGCCAGCTGCTGCGCTCCACCGGCATCGGCTGCCCGCTGATCCTGGTGGTGACCGAGGGCGGCCTCGCCGCCGTCACCGCCGAGTGGGGCATCGACGACGTCCTGCTGGACACCGCCGGCCCGGCCGAGGTCGAGGCCCGGCTGCGGCTCGCACTCGGCCGGCTCCACATCAGCACCGACGACAGCCCGATGGAGATCCGCAACGGCGACCTCTCGGTCGACGAGGCCACCTACTCCGCCAAGCTCAAGGGCCGGGCGCTCGACCTCACCTTCAAGGAGTTCGAGCTGATCAAGTACCTCGCCCAGCACCCCGGCCGGGTCTTCACCCGGGCCCAGCTGCTGCAGGAGGTCTGGGGCTACGACTACTTCGGCGGTACCCGGACGGTGGACGTGCACGTCCGACGGCTGCGCGCCAAGCTCGGCGTCGAGCACGAGCAGCTGATCGGCACCGTGCGCAACGTCGGCTACCGCTTCGTCGTCCCGGAGAAGCCGGAGAAGGGCGAGCGCCCGGAGCTCGCCCAGCGCCCCTCGGCGCCGCTGGAGGCCTGACCGGCGGCCGGGCGGGCCGACCCCGCCCGGCTTGTCCGGTTCGCTCCCCCGGCACCTGCCGAAAGCCCTGCCGGAAAGCCCCAGGTCCCACTGCCGACGCGCACGCCACACGCGTAGACTCCCCCCGTGGCCAAAGTGACGCGCGACGATGTAGCCCGGCTGGCTGGTACCTCGACCGCGGTCGTCAGCTACGTCATCAACAACGGGCCGCGCCCGGTCGCGCCCGCGACCCGGGAGAAGGTCCTCGCCGCGATCGAGCAGCTCGGCTACCGGCCGAACAGCGTCGCCCAGGCGATGGCCTCCCGCCGGACCAACCTGATCGGCATGGTCGTCCCGGACGCCCGCCAGCCCTTCTTCGCCGAGATGGCGCACGCCGTGGAACGGGCCGCCTCCGAGCGCGGCAAGCTCGTGCTGATCGGCAACTCCGACTACGTGGACGACCGCGAGGTGCACTACGTCCGGGCCTTCCTCGGCATGCGCGTCTCCGGCCTGATCCTGGTCAGCCAGGGCCCCTCGCAGCGCGCCGCCGAGGAGTTCGCCGCGATGGAGGGCGCCAAGGTCGTGCTGCTGCACCGCCGCCCCGAGGCGATCGACGACGTCGCGGTGGTCACCGACGACGTGGGCGGCGCCGAGGCCGTCGTCCGCCACCTGCTGGAGGTGCACGGGCACCCGTACGTGGCCTGCTTCGGCGGCCCGGTCGAGTCCCCCGCCCCCGGCGACCCGGTCATCGACCACGTCGAGGGCTGGCAGCGCGCCATGGACGCGCACGGCCTGCCCACCGAGCCCCACCTGATCGACGCGCCCTTCCACCGCTACGGCGCGTACGAGGTCGCGCTCGGGGTACTGCGCTCGCCGGACCGGCCGCGGGCGATCTTCTGCTCCACCGACGACCAGGCGATCGGCGTGCTGCGGGCCGCCCGCGAGGTCGGCCTGAAGGTCCCGGAGGACCTCGCGGTGGCCGGCTTCGACGACGTCCCCGAGGCCGCGCTCGCCGACCCGCCGCTGACCACCGTCGCCTCCGACCGCGACGCGATGGCCCGGGCCGCCGTGGACCTGGTGCTCGACGACTCGCTGATGGTGCCCGGATCGGACACCGAGCGGGTCCGCAAGTTCCCGTCCCGCCTGGTGATCCGGCGCTCCTGCGGCTGCGGCGGCGCCGCGGCGGTCCCGACCGGGGAAGCGGAGTAGCGCACTCCGCTCCACCCGCCGCCGCACACCGCCTGACCAGGCTTTATGAGAACCCAACGGGCTTCTCGGACCCTTCTGAGCCGGTTCTCATGCCATCCTCATCCACCAGGCGGACTTTGGTCTGCATGAGCGAACAGCAGCAGCACCACGACGAGCAGTACGGCCCGTACGAGCCCCGCGTGGTCGAGGGCACCGTCCTCGGCAGCAGCGCCGCCACGACCGCCTACGGGTACCGCGAGGACCACTCGGCCGGCGGCTTCGACTCCCCGCCCCCGCCCATGCCCCCCGAGCCGCCCACCGCCGGCCGGCCCGGCGGCCACGGCGGCCACGGCAACCGCACCCGGCGCGGCCTGCTGCGCGGGCGGCTCGCCCTGGTCACCGCCGTCGCCGCGGTCGCCGCCGTCATCGGCGGCGTCACCGGCGGGTTCGTCGCCGCCGAGCAGCACGGCTCCGCCACCCGCACCAGCACCGTCGCCAGCCCCGTCTCCGCCCGCTCCGACGGCGGAGCCGACGTGCCGGCCATCGCCGCCGCCGTCTCGCCGAGCGTCGTCCAGATCACCGTCAAGAACGGCAACGGCACCGCCACCGGCACCGGCGTCATCCTCGACACCAGCGGACGGATCCTCACCAACTACCACGTGATCGACACCGCCGCCGACGGCGGCCAGATCACCGTCACCTTCAAGGACGGCTCCACCGCCGCGGCCACCGTCACCGGCACCGACAAGTCCCTCGACGTCGCCGTGATCACCGCCGGCAGCGGCAAGAACCTCACCCCCGCCACCCTCGGCGACTCCTCCGGCGTGGCCGTCGGCGACCCCGTCGTCGCCATCGGCAACCCCGACGGCCTCACCGGCACCGTCACCTCCGGCATCATCAGCGCCGAGAACCGCGACGTCACCGTCCAGCTCGACGAGGGCACCACCAGCAGCAACGGCGGCTTCGGCTTCCCCAGCCTGCCCGGCCTGCCCAACCTGCCCGGAACGCGCGGCAACCTCCCGCAGCAGAACAGCGGCAGCACCACCACCTACAAGGCCTTCCAGACCGACGCCGCCCTCAACCCCGGCAACTCCGGCGGCCCGCTCATCAACGCCAACGGCCAGGTCATCGGCATCAACTCGGCGATGTACGCCCCCAGCGGCGCCAGCTCCACCGCCGGCGGCGGCAGCAGCAGCGCCGGCAGCGTCGGCCTCGGCTTCGCCATCCCGATCAACGACATCAAGCAGGTTCTGCCGAAACTGGAGGCCGGCCAGAACCTGTAAGACGGACAATTACCCCCGGTACTCCCAGCAGGCCCTCCACCCGACGAGAAAGGGCAGCAGCCCATGACCCCGTCCGCCGACGACCGCACCCCCGCCGAGGCCGGCCACCCCTCCGCCCGGCTCCTCGTGGTCGACGACGAACCCGCCCTCCGGGACGCCCTGGAGAGCAGCCTCGCCTTCGAGGGCTACGAGGTCGCCACCGCCACCGACGGCTACGAGGCCCTGGAATCCGTCGAACGCGACCGGCCCGACCTCGTCCTGCTGGACATCATGATGCCCCGGATGGACGGCCTCACCGCCGTCCGCCGGATGCGCTCCCGCGGCGACACCGTCCCCGTCCTGATGCTCACCGCCCGCGACGCCGTCGGCGACCGCGTCACCGGCCTGGACGTCGGCGCCGACGACTACCTCGCCAAGCCCTTCGAACTCGACGAACTGCTCGCCCGCGTCCGCGCCCTGCTGCGCCGCAACGCCCTCGCCACCGAGGCCGCCGCCCGCGCCGCCGCCGAGGACGAGAGCGAGGTGCTGGCCTTCGGCGACCTGCGGATGAACACCGCCACCCGCGAGGTCACCCGCGCCGGCAAGCCCGTCGAACTCACCCGCACCGAGTTCATGCTGCTGGAGATGTTCCTCTCCCACCCCCGCCAGGTCCTCACCCGCGAACAGATCCTCAAGGCCGTCTGGGGCTTCGACTTCGAACCCTCCTCCAACTCCCTGGACGTCTACGTGATGTACCTGCGCCGCAAGACCGAGCAGGGCGGCATGCCCCGCCTCATCCAGACCGTACGCGGCGTCGGCTACGCCCTGCGCCCGGCCGCCGGCGCCACCACGTGACCTCCCCCACGCCCTACCCGCCCCCGCCACTGGCTCCACCCGGCGCCCCCCGCCGCCGGCGCCTCACCCACTGGCTCCGCTCCCGCTCCCTCCGCAGCCGCCTCACCTTCCTGAGCGCGGCCGCGGTCGCGGTGGCCATCGCCCTGTCGGCGCTGGCCTGCTGGTTCATCGTGGAGAAGCAGCTGTACGACCAGGTCCGGGCGGACCTGGCGGGTGCTCCCGCAGCACCGATCGGGAAGTACCCCCTGACCTGCTACGCCACCCCGGAAGCCGCGCTGGAGAACCAGCGCGGCGTCGGCATCCCGGACATCAGCGGGGCCGTCCCCCGGGACACCCAGTTCCTCCGGGCCGGGGGCGTCTGCCTGCCCCCCGGGGCGACCAAGGCCATCGCGACCACGTCGGAGGACGCCGCCGGATTCCGGCTCAAGCCGGGCCAGTCGATCATCCGGGACGGCAGGTACACCAACGGTGACCCCGCGATCGTCCGGCTGACCCTCAACCACAGCTTCCAGGTGCCCGTCGTCGTCATGGTCGCGACCCCCTCCCAGCCCATCGAGGACTCCCTCCAGCGGCTCGCCCTCCTCCTCGGCGGCGTGGCCCTCGGCGGGATCATCCTCGCCGCCATCGCCGGCCGCGTGGTCGCCCGGTCCGCGCTCAAGCCCGTCGACCAACTCACCGACGCCGTCGAGCACATCGCCCGCACCGAGGAGGTCGGCACCACCATCCCCGTCCAGGGGAACGACGAGATCGCCCGGCTCTCCACCTCCTTCAACTCGATGAGCACCGCCCTCGCCAACTCCCGCGAGCGGCAGACCCGGCTGATCGCCGACGCCGGGCACGAGCTGCGCACCCCGCTCACCTCGCTGCGCACCAACGTCGACCTGCTGATCCGCAGCAACGACACGGGCCGCCCGCTGCCCGCCGCGACCAAGACCAAGCTGCTGGGCAACATGAAGGCGCAGATGCAGGAGCTCACCGTCCTGATCGGGGACCTGCTCCAGCTGTCCCGCCCGGACTCCCCCAAGCCGGTCCACAACCCCACCGTGGTGGCCCTGCACGAGATCGCCGGACGGGCGGTCGAGCGGGCGAAGCTGCGCGGCCCGGGGCTGGTCTTCGAGACCGCGACCGACCCCTGGTTCGTGCACGGCGACGCCCCCGGGCTCGAACGCGCGGTGATCAACCTGCTGGACAACGCGGTCAAGTACAGCCCGCCCGGCGGCACCATCGAAGTCCGGCTCCAGCAGGGCGTGTTGACCGTCCGCGACCACGGCCCCGGCATTCCGCCGGAGGAACTGCAGTACGTGTTCGACCGGTTCTGGCGTTCGCCGTCCTCGCGGCAGCTGCCCGGCTCCGGCCTGGGCCTGTCGATCGTCGCGCAGAGCGTCCGGGAGGCGGGCGGCGAGGTGTCGCTGGGCCCGGCCGGGGACGGCGGACCGGGCGCGCTGGCGACCGTCCGGCTGCCCGGCGGCCCCACCCCCGAATAGGGCGGGACCCGCGGACAACGCAGGACGGGCGGGGCACCCCGACAGCGCCCCGCCCGTCCCGTACCGGCTCACGGTCAGTCGATGTCGACGCCCGGGCCGATGACCTTGATCCGGTCCTGCGCCGGGGCCTTCAGCGGCGAGGCCGCCGAGCTGTGGGCGCCCAGGTAGGCCGCGAAGACGTCCAGGTCGGAGGCGCCGACGAGCTTGTCGGTGCCGGCAGCGAAGGCCGGGAAGCCGTCGCCGCCGCCGGCCAGGAACTCGTTGGCCGCGACCCGGTACTTGGCGGCCGGGTCGATCGGAGCGCCGTTCAGCCGGATCGAGTCGACGACCACCCGGTCCGCACCGGTCTTGCGCATGTCCAGGGTGTAGCGCAGGCCCGAGGACGCCTGGAGGATCTTCGGCGCGGCCTCGTTGGAGCCGCTGACCTGCTGCTGGAGCAGCTGCACCAGCTGGGCGCCGGTCAGTGTCTTGACCTGCATCATGTTGGTGAACGGCTGGACGGTGAACGCCTCGCCGTAGGTCACCACGCCGTCGCCCTCGGCGCCGGAGGCCTTGTAGACCAGGTCGGCGCGGATGCCGCCGGGGTTCATGAAGGCGATCTGCGCCCCGCCCTTGGCGGCCGGGGCGAGCCCCTCCACCTGCGCGTCGGCGATCAGGTCGCCGAGCGGCTTCTCCAGGTCGCTGTTGCCGCGGCCGTTGATGTCCGAGGCGATGTAGCCGATCGGCCGGTTGGCGATCGGGGCGGCCAGCTTGGAGTAGTGGTCGACCAGCGCCGTCATGTCGGGCGCCTTCTCGACGGTGCGGCGCACCACGTGGTTCTCGGCCTTGACCGTCGGGCGCACGATCTCGCCGGTGGTCTTGTCCAGCTTCATGTCGATCTCGGTGTACAGCCGGCCGAAGGAGGCGGCGCTGGTGACCGAGCGCGGGACGCCGTTGGGGTCGGGGATGGTGCAGGCGTACGCGTTGTGGGTGTGGCCGGTGACGATGGCGCCGATCGACGGGTCGAGCTTCTTGGAGATATCGACGATCGGACCGGAGATGCCCTGGCCGGCCGGGCCGCAGTCGTAGTTGTAGACGCTGCTGGCCGGGTAGCCGCCCTCGTGGATCAGCGCGACGATCGAGTTGACGCCCTTGGCCTTGAGCTCGGCGGCGTACTTGTTGATCGTGGTGACCTCGTTGGCGAACTTCAGGCCCTTGACGCCCTCGGCGGTCACGATGTTCGGCGTGCCCTCCAGGGTGACGCCGATGAAGCCGACCTTCACGCCCTGGGACTTGGTCACCCAGTAGGGGGCCAGCAGCGGCTTGCCGGTCTTCTCGTCGGTGACGTTGGCCGACAGGTAGTTGAAGTTGGCGCCCTTGAACGTGCGGCCGGGCTCGTAGCAGCCGTCGACCGGGTGGCAGCCGCCGTCCTGCATGCGCCGCAGTTCCTGCGCGCCCTCGTCGAACTCGTGGTTGCCGACCGAGGTGACGTCCAGGCCGAGCTTGTCCATCGCCTCGATGGTCGGCTCGTCGTGGAAGAGCGCCGAGGTGAGCGGGCTGGCGCCGATGATGTCGCCGGCCGCGACGGTGATCGAGTCGTCGGCCGGGATCCGCGCCTTGCGCAGCTCGGTGGCCAGGTACTCGATGCCACCGGCCGGGGTCGAGACCTCCTTGCCGGTGGCCGGGTCGATCTCCCGGATGGTGCCGGACGAGCCGGCCGGGGGCTCCAGGTTGCCGTGGAAGTCGTTGATCGCCAGCAGTTGGAGGTTGACGGTCTTGTGACGCTTGGCGTTGGCGTCGGCGGCCTGCGCGGCCGTCGGCACGGCCACCGTGCCGAACAGACCTGCGGCGGCGACGACGGCGAGCGCCGCGCGTCGGGATCTGACGGTGAGCATGAGGGTCCCCTGCACCTTGGAGGAGCGCCCGCTGTGGACTGGACCGGGCGTCTGAGCGATGTGTTGCGCCTGTGAAGCCTAGAGTCAACGCGCGTAGCTGTCAGGATGTCGAACGTAACGAGAGGATTACCTCCTGACGAACCGTCGCCGTCCGACCAGGGCCGCTGCCCCCGTCCGAGCCTCCCGGCGCCGCCCTGCAGAGCCGCCCGGACCCCCGCCGGCCGCTCAGACTCCCGGCTCGGCCGCCAACTGCCGCTCGGCCCGGTCCCGTTCGGCCACCGCGTCCTCGGTCATCGCACGGTCGGTGTACACCAGCGGCCGCTCGGCCTCGGTGATGATGTGCTTGACCACCTGGACGTTGCCGTTGACGTCCCAGACCGCGATGCCCGGCGACAGGGTGGGGATGATCTCCACCGCCCAGCGCGGCAGGCCCAGCACCCGGCCGGTGGCCCGCGCCTCCTCCGCCTTCTGCATGTAGATCGTCCGGGTGGAGGCCATCTTCAGGATCGCCGACGCCTCCTTGGCCGCCGCGCCGTCCACCACGTCCGACAGGTGGTGCACCACCGCGACGAAGGAGAGCCCGAGCCGGCGGCCGAACTTCAGCAGCCGCTGGAACAGCTGTGCCACGAACGGGCTGTTGATGATGTGCCAGGCCTCCTCGACCAGGAAGATGCGCTTCTTCCGGTCCGGCCGGATCCAGGTGTGCTCCAGCCACACGCCGACGATCGCCATCAGGATCGGCATCGCGATCGAGTTCCGGTCGATGTGCGAGAGGTCGAAGACGATCAGCGGCGCGTCCAGGTCGATGCCGTCGGTGGTCGACCCGTCGAACATGCCGCGCAGGTCGCCGTCGACCAGCCGGTCCAGCACCAGCGCCACGTCCAGGCCCCAGGACTGCACCTCGTCCACCGCCACGCCCAGCGACTCCACCGAGGACAGCTCGGGGCTGCGCAGGGTGTCGATGATGTCGTCGAGCACCGGCTGGCGGTCCGTCACCGTCGCCACCACATGGGCGTGCGCGGCCTTCAGCGCGAACCCGGCCCGCTCCTCCAGACCCCGCCCCATCGCCACCTCGACGATGGTGCGCAGCAGCGACAGCTGGCCGGTCTGGGTGATCGCCGGATCCAGCGGGTTGAGCTTCACCCCGCCGTCCCGGGCGGCCATCGGGTCGAGCCGGATCGACTTTATGCCCAGCGCGTTGGCGATCAGGTTCCACTCACCGACGCCGTCCTCGCCCTGCGCGTCGAGCACCACGACCTGCCGGTCGCGGAACCTCAACTGCCGCAGCACGTACGTCTTCTCCAGCGCCGACTTGCCGTTGCCGGACTCGCCGAGCACCAGCCAGTGCGGGGCCGGCAGCTGCTGCCCGTACAGCTGGAAGGGGTCGTAGACGTACCCCTTGCCGCTGTACACCTCACGGCCGATGATCACGCCCGAGTCGCCCAGCCCCGGCGCGGCGGTGGGCAGGTAGACCGCCTGCGCCTGGCCGGTGGAGGTGCGCACCGGCAGCCGGGTGGTCTCCACCTTGCCGAACATCAGGCTGGTGAACGCCTCGGAGAGGTTGCCGAGCGCCATGTACGGCCTCCTGGTCTGGTCGACGGGCGGTGGTGGAGCGGTGCGGACCGGGTGTCAGCGGCGGATGCCGGTCGCGAACGGCAGGGTGTTGACGAAGGCCCGGTGGTGCTCGCGGTCGCACCACTCCAGCTTGAGGTAGCTCTTGCCGGCCGAGGCCCGGATGGTGCGCTTGTCCCGGGCCAGCGCGTCGGGGTTGCGCGAGGACACCGTGATGTAGCCGACCAGGTTCACGCCGGCCGCGCCGGAGGCCAGGTCGTCGCCGCGCTGGTCCACCCGGCCGGTGTGGGCCAGGTCGCGCGGGTCGACCGTCCGGTTCATCTTGGCCGCGCGGCTGGCCTCCGCCTCGTCGTTGGTCTTCTCGGTCAGCATCCGCTCGATCGCGACGTCGGTGGGCTCCAGGTCCATCGTCACCGCGACCGTCCGGATCACGTCCGGGGTGTGCACCAGCAGCGGCGCCAGGAAGTTGACCCCCACCGGGGTCAGCGGCCACTCCTTGATCCACGCGGTGGCGTGGCACCACGGCTCCCGGGTCGCCGACTCGCGGGTCTTCGCCTCCAGGTACTGCGGGTTGGTCGCGTCCAGTTCGGCCGGCCAGGCGTTGCGCCGGGACATCGCCTGGATGTGGTCGATCGGGTGGTCCGGGTCGTACATCGAGTGCAGCAGCGAGGAGAGCCGGGCCTGCCCCAACGGCTGGCGCACCCGGATGTCCGCCTCCGCCAGCCGGGCGCAGATGTCGGTGAGCTCGCGCGCCATCACGGCCGCCAGCCCCTCGTCGTCCCGGGCCCGCCGACCGGTCGCCGTACGGCCCATCGCGTGCGCCTCGGCCGCCAGGTCGCGGGTGTAGTGCATGCACGCGACCAGGTACGCCCGGTGCTGCTCCGAGGAGGTCGACACCATCGACTGCAACTGGTCGTACGAGTCCTGCAGCCAGCGCGGCGCGTCGTGGTCCCCGCGCCGCTCGACGTCCTTGGCGTGCGCGTCCGGGTCGGCCGGCAGCGTCCGGGCCAGGATCTGCAACCGGGTCACGAAGCCGTCCCCGTTGGCGACGTGCTTCAGCAGCGTGCCGAACCGGTCGACCAGCGCCTCCTGGTCCTCCGAGTCGCGCAGGCCTACACCCGGGCCCTCGATCTCGATCGCGGCCGTCACCGTCCGCCGCTCCAGGTGCATCAGCACCCCAACCTCGTCCGGCCCGAACGGCGCGGTCAGCCAGCGCAGCCGCCCCACCCCGGGCGGCGGGCCGACCTCCACCTCGCGGCCGTCCATCCGGGTCCCGGCGTCCATCACGTCCGAGCGCCACACCGACCGGCCGCTCCGCACCGTCCGGCGGTAGGTGCGGTTGATCTCCGCCCACTTGTAGAACGTCCGCCTGCGGTACGGCACGTACACCGCCGCGATGGCCACCATCGGCAGGCCGATCAGGCCGCCGATCCGCAGCGGCAGGATCGGCATCAGCAGGCCCCAGAGCATGCCGAGGAACGCCCCGAAGATGATCAGGACGATCTCGCCGGACTCCCGGTTGCGGCCGATCGGCGCGTTCGGGCGGGCCTTGCCGATCAGGTAGGTGCGGCGCTGGTGCACGTACGGCTGGGCGTACTGGGCTCCGTACTGGCCGAGCGGTTCACTGCTCACTTACCCGTCACCCTCCCTTCGCTGAGTTGCTGTCGCGGATCGGAACCGAGGTCTGCGGCGGCCCGGCCTGCGGTGGTGGCGCCGGCGTCCGCCCGGCGTGCGCGGCGATGCCCGGCGCGACGGAACCGCCGCCCGCACCCCCGCCGCCGCCACCCGCACCGACCGGCCCGCGGTCACCGTGGGTGGTGATGCCCTGCTTCATCAGGTTCGCGGTGCCGTTGATCATCGCCGATCCGGCCGACACCGCGCTCGCCCGGGCATGGCGCATGTTCATGATCTCGTCGCCGAAGCCCGGCACGAAGCGGTACACCGCGGCACTCGCGAAGATCGACAGGAACAGGATCGCCAGCCCCGACAGCACCCGCGCGAAGTCGTCGCTGGCCCCGGCACCCGTCGCCACCGCACCCGCCAGGCCCAGGATGACCACGATGATCGGCTTCGCCAGGTCCACCGCCACCATCACCCCCGCCCACCGGCGCACGTGCTTCCACAGCTGCTTGTCCACCAACCCCGCGTACACCGCCGTACCCAGCAGCGCGCCCACGTACAGCATCGCCGCCCGGATCAACAGCTCGATCCAGAGCACCGCCGCCGCCAGCACCGCCACCAGCGACACGATGATCAGGATCAGCGGGCCGCCGCCCATGTCACCCTTCTCCAGGGTGTCGGCGAACGCGCCCAGGTACGACCCGGTGTCCGACTTCGTCCCCACCGCGATCGCCTTGGTCAGCCCGTCCGTCACGCTCACCACGGTGTAGAGGATCAGCGGCGTGAACGCGGACGCCACGACGGTCAGCCACAGGAAGCCGATCGCCTCCGTGAACGCCGTCGCCAACGGCGCCCCCCGCACCGCCCGCTTCGTCACCGCCAGCAGCCACAGCACCAGCGTGATCACCGTCGACACGGCGAACACCACCGCGTACTGCTGCAGGAACGACGCATTGGTGAAGTCCACCTGCGTCGTCCCGTCGATCGCGCTCGACAGCTTCCGCACCACCCAAGCCGCCGCCTGGGCACACCCCTTGGCCAACGACCCCAACGGATCGGTCACACTCCCGACGGTCCCACTGCCCGGGAGCGAGCCGACGCCCGGCTTGTCCACGCAGAGGATGCCGTTGCCGGAGATCGGCAGGTCAGGGCAGTTGGCGCTCGGCGTCGTGGTCGGCGTCGGCGTGGCCGTCGGTGACGGCTCGGCGAACACCCGCTGGGCCGCCAGCAGCGCCGCGACCTGCAAGGCGGCGAACGCCCCCGCCAGCGTGCCCGCTCGGCGTGCGGTGGAACGGTGTGAGGTCTGGTCAACGGGCATAGCGGAACCCCCCGAACTGCTGGACGGCGCCGGTGATCTCGTCGGCGGTGGCGGCCTGCTGGTCCCCCGGCATCGGCGCGGGGCCCTGCTTGCTGGTGAAGTCGGTGAGCTTCCAGTCGCTGCCCGTCCAGTGGAGCGAGAGCGTGAGGGTGAACCAGTTCGTCGTCACGGGCTGGACCGAGTGTTCGCCTGCGAGGCCGGTGAGGCCGGTGCACCAGACCTCGACCTTGGCGTCGCCGTCGCTGTAGCCGGTCGACTTGGCCCCGACCGGGACGGTGCGGCTGACGAACGTGAGGCCCTTGGGCGCGCGGCCCTGGGCGTCGAGGCCGTAACGGGCGGCGGTGTCACCGCCGAACCCCTGGTCCAGGCGGCTCTGCAGGCCGGAGACCGCGCCCGGGTCGGCGATGGTGGCGACGATGGCGTGGCGGCTGTCGGCGCGGAACATGTCGGCGGAGCCGATCGCCACCGCGTAGTTGGCGGCGGCGGACTGGGCGCCCTGGTCGGTGTGCGGGTAGCCGGATCCGATGCCGTTGGTGGTGGTGCCGACGGGCTGGTCGCCGCTGGGGGCGGGGCCGGCGCCGGCGGGCGCGGTGGGGGCGGCGTGGTCGGCGGAGCGGCCGGTGGTGCCGGGGTCGGGTTTGTCGCGGTTGGCGATGGCGATGGCCACGACGAGCAGGGTGACGACGACGAGGACGGTCAGCAGGGTGCGGAGCGGTCGGGCCTGACGCGGGGTCGGCTGGGAGGAGGGCTGTTCGCCGACCGGCAGCCGCGTACGGGTGTGCGGCTGGTCGTCGGACAACGGCACGGCGGCCCTCCTGGTGCGGGGAGCCGGGGGGCTCCGGGGGCCCTCCGCCGGGGGCGGGCGCGGACGGAGGGTGGGAACGGGGGGTGGACTGCTGGCGGGTGGGCTCGGGGCGGTCCGGACGGGGACCTGGCCCCGGGGCGGGCGGGCCTGGCTACTGCTGTCCGATCGTCAGATCGCCATGCCGTAGACAATGGTGAACAGAGTGCCGAGTGATCCAATGATGAACACGCCGGTCAGACCGGCGACGATCAGCCCCTTGCCCTGTTCGGCGCCGAAGCTGTCGCGCATCGCGGTCGCACCGATCCGCTGTTTGGCCGCCCCCCAGACGGCGATGCCGAGGCAGATGAGGATGGCGACGGCCATGATGACCTCGACCATCACCCTGGCCTCCGACCCGAGGGTCGCGAACGGGCCCCAGTCCGGGGCGATCCCGCCGATGATGGTGTCGATATTCGGCTTCTTTGGAGGGTCCTCGGCCAGGTGGCCGATCGCGTTCGTGTGCACGCTGCTCAGGTTCATTTCCATCTCACCGCCCGATCAGGCAAATTCAAGGGCCCTGACCCCGCCCGCGCGAAGGGTCGGTACCTATTCTTGGCCAGATCTGATGTCGACTTGGCTACTTCTCGCGGATTGGTCGTGAGGCACCGGGCACGTACGCGAGGATGTCCACCGTACGAAGGATAGCGCTCACTCTTTGTATCTCTGATGATTGCGGTGAGCAACGCCTTCCGGAACACTTCGACTGACGATTCGTCGGGATGGTGCTAATGGTACTCCGGAAGGCCGGTACGGCCGCCGCCGCTGCGGGAGTTGTGACGTTCGGGTTGCTCGGTTTGGTGACGGCGGGGACGTTCGCGGCGAGTGGGACGCCGCAGCAGTCGGCGAATCGCGCCGCACTCTCGCCGGGGACGGTCCCGGCGGCGTTCCAGGCGCCGATCCAGCAGTGGGGCGCGCTCTGCCCGGAGATCTCGCCGCCGATGCTCGCGGCACAGCTCTACCAGGAAAGCGGTTTCGATCCGAAGGCCCAATCGGGCGTCGGGGCACAGGGAATGGCGCAGTTCATGCCCGATACCTGGGCGGCGTACGGCACGGACGCCAATGGGGACGGCAAGAAGGACGTCTGGGACCCGCTGGACGCGATCGCCTCGGCGGCCACCTTCGACTGCGCGCTCGCGAAGGACGTCGCCAAGGTCCCGGGCGACCGGCAGGCCAACCTGCTGGCCGCCTACAACGCCGGCCCGTACGCGGTGACCAAGTACAACGGGGTGCCGCCGTACAAGGAGACCCAGGGCTATGTGAGGAACATTCAGGCGATGGCCCGCAGCTTCTCGGTGCCCACGGCGCCGGTGGAGGTGTCCGGGCAGTCGGCCGGGGCGATCTACTTCGCGCAGAGCAAGCTCGGGACGCCGTACCTGTGGGGCGGGGAGGGGCTGCCCTCGCAGAACGGGCGGTTCGACTGCTCGGGCCTGACCCAGGCGGCGTACGCCAGCGTGGGCATCACGCTGCCCCGGGTGGCGAACGACCAGTGGTACGCCGGGCCGCACCCGTCGCGCGACCAGCTGCGGCCGGGCGACCTGGTGTTCTGGGCGACGGACCTGAACGATCCTCGGAGCATCCACCACGTCGGGATCTACGTCGGCGGCGGTTACATGATCAACGCGCCGCACACCGGCGCGGTGATCCGCTACGACAAGATCGACACCAGGGAGTACATCGGCGCGACCCGGGTCACCTCGGACGGCGCCCAGGCGCTGCCGGCCCGCAACGCGGACGGCTCCGTGAGCGCCCCGAGCCGCCCGGGCTCGACGACGCCGACCGGCCCGACCGCGGCGACCGCCCCTTCGGCCCCGGTGGCCCCGGCAGCCCTGGTGAGCCCCAGCAGCGCCGCCACCCGGCCCGCCGCAGGACCGCCCGTGGCCGCCGCGCCGCCCGCCCCGACCGGCCCGGACCCCGCCGGGGCGGGGCGGCCGGCGGCGAAGAACTGAGCCGCCCGTGGCCCCGAGGTGTGAGTGCCCTGTGGACGCTGAGTCAAGTTTCCATAACCGCGCGTTTCCGTGGAACGCTGTGCCCCGGCGATGACGTTGGTCCCGATGGCCCACCGTCAGCTTCCCGCGCCGGGAAGGGCCCCGACCGGATCGAACAGCTGCAGCGGACCAGAAGGAGGTGCGGCGTGTCGACGCCGCTTGCCGACACGACCAACCCCGACCTCGGCCTGCTCTACGCCGTCAACGGACTGGCCAAGCGCTCCCCGCAGTGGCTGGACCACCTGGTCTCGTGGATCGGTGAGTACGGCATCCTGATCGGCCTGGCGATGCTGGGCCTGGTGGCCTGGCTGCAGGCGAGACGCCGCCCGGACGCGCCGGTGGCCGTCGCCGGGCTGCTCTGGGTGCCGCTCTCCGTCGCCATCGCCGAGCTGGCCAACCTGCCGATCGCCGCGATCGTGAACCGTCCGCGCCCGTTCGTCGACCACAGCGGGCTGCTGGTGCTGGTGGACGGCAAGGCCGGCACCCACTCCTTCGTCAGCGACCACTCGACCATGACGATGGGCGTGGCGGTGGCGCTGTTCCTGGTGAACCGGCGGCTCGGCTGGATCGCCGGGGGCCTGGCCCTGTTGCAGGGCTTCTGCCGGATGTTCATGGGCGTGCACTACCCGACCGACGTGATCGGCGGCTTCGCGCTCGCCGCCGCGGTGGTGCTGCTGCTGGCGCCGATCGCGATGGCGGTGCTCGTCCCGCTCTGCCACGCGCTGGGCCGGACCGCCCTCGCCCCGCTGATCCGGGCGCCGGAGCGCGCCGGCGGCGGCCCGCGCGGCCGGCGGCGCGGGCGCGAGCGCGGGGCGGTGCGCTCCGAGGAGCAGCCGCCGGAGTCCGATCTGGCGGCGTGAGCCGCCCGGCCCGGCTACCCCGGTCCGCCGCCGCTCTCCGCGAGCGCGAGGTGGTCGTCCCCCTCGCGCCGGACCAGGTCGCGCGAGCGGCGGGCCGGTGAGAACCAGCCGCAGCTGCAGGTCGCGAAGGCGAAGGAACCGCGCTCGCTGACCGCGACGCGGTGTTCGGGCATCCGGGCGGTGCCGGGGGAGGCCGGCAGCTCACTGTGCACGTGGTTCACCGTAACGCGCCGGGCGCCGGGCGCGCGATGCCGTCCACAAGACCTCTTCCGCGTAACCCTTCGCGGCTCAACTCGTTTGCCCGGAAAGAGCTCTGTTCACCTGGTGGTGTCGGCAGGGCAGTCGGGCCCGAGGGGGTTGTCGCGAGGATGAAGATGACCGACCAGCAACGTGGCGGACGGCCGGGGCGCCGTCCGCGGCCGCATCTGCGTTCGGCGGCCGGGGCCGCCCTGCTCGCCGCCGCCCTGGCCGGCCTGTCCGCCGGCTGCGCGGCCGGCTCCGGTGGCGGCTCCTCCGACCAGCAGTCGGGTGCCCCCGACCAGCTCGCCGCGGACCCGCTGACGGCGGTGCGCAACACCGCCGACATCACCGGCCGCACCGGCTCCGCGCACACCGCCACCGAGTTGGTCACCGAGTCGTCCGAGAAGAAGGCCGTCTTCACCGGGACGGGCGGCTACGACTACGTGAAGCGGATCGGCCGACTGGAGGTCCAGGTGCCGCCGGGCGCGGCGACCACCGGGAAGATCGTCGAGGTGGTCCTGCCGGGCACCGTCTACCTGCAGAACAGCGGCGCCAAGGTGCCCGAGGGCAAGTGGGTCAAGCTGGACGTGCGCCAGCTGCCGGACGGCAACCTGGTCAGCAGCGGCGCCACCGACCCGGCCTCGGCGGCGGGCGCCCTGCGCGGGGCGCAGAAGGCGGACGCGGTCGGCACCGAGACCGTCGACGGGGTGGCGCTGCACCACTACCGCGGCACCCTGGACCTGGCCAAGGCGGCCGACGCGACCGGCGGCCGCGGCGGGGACGGCCTGCGGATGGGGGCCCAGACCTTCACCGTGAAGGAGGTCCCGTACGACGCCTGGCTGGACGACCAGGGCCGGCTGCACAAGGTGGTCGAGGTGTTCACCTTCGCCGGGGTGGCCGGTTCGAAGGAGGCCAAGGACCAGGTGAAGGTGACGTCGACCACCTCGGTGACGGACTTCGGCAAGCCGGTGGAGGCGGCCGAGCCGCCGGCCTCGGACATCTACGCGATGAAGCCCTCGGAAAGTCCGAAGTAGGCCGCCGGGGCAGGGCTCCGGCGCCGGGGCGAACCGGGGCGCCGCCGGAGCGGGTGGCCGCCCGGGGAGCGGCGGTCACCCGTTTCGGCGGCGTCGAGATGGCCCGTCCGTGCCATGTGGACGGGCTCCGAAGTGCCTAGGCTGGACGTCGGGTGGCTGCCGCCCGGGCTGGCGAGGCACTGAAGGGGTGGTGCAGGTGGTGTCGTCCACGGGCGGCCGCAGCGGCGGCCACGACGACGCGGCCCTCGACGAGATCGATCTGGCCGGCGAGCTGATGATCGCCGCGACGGCCAGCACCGGCGACCGGCTGCCGACCGAGCGGATCGACGAGGTGCTGCTCGACCGGACCGAGCCGGGGCGGACCGACGGCGAGGCCTGGCGGCAGGCCGACGGGTAGGGCGTTCGCGGCTCGGGGGTGTCGGCGACCGGGGGCGTGCGCGGCCCGGACCCGCTCGCCCGGCCCGGCCTCAGCTGCGCAGCAGCCGGCCGATCGCGGCCGTGGCCTCCGCGACCTTGGCGTCGAGTTCGGCACCGCCCTCCTCGGCGGCGGCCGCGACGCAGTGCCGCAGGTGCTCCTCCAGCAGGGACAGCGCGAAGGACTGCAGCGCTTTGGTGCCGGCCGAGACCTGGGTGAGCACGTCGATGCAGTAGACGTCCTCGTCGACCATGCGCTGGAGGCCCCGGATCTGGCCCTCGATCCGGCGCAGCCGCTTGAGGTGGGCGTCCTTCTGCGCGCTGTAGCCGTGCGGACCGTGCCCGCCCTGATGTCCTGCGGCGGCCGCGGGGGCGGCGGGTGCGTCGGCCTGCGCGTCGGTGCCGTGCCCGTGGTCCGGCTCGGTGCGCGCTTGCGTCGTGGTCATCGGCCCGCCTTCGTCTGGATGCCTGGTGGCTGCGTCGGCCACCAGTGTCCAACACCGGGGCCGTCCGTGGTGTTCCGACGGCCGACGCGGCATGTGCCGAAGGGTTCCGGACGGGTTCCGGACGGTTTGCGAACGGGTTCCGGATGGTCTGCGAACGGGTTCCGGATGGTCTGCGAACGGGCTGCGGGCGGGCCGCCGCGCGGTTCACCCGTCTGAGCGGCGCCCCCGTCTTCCGTACGTACCACGGGGACAATCCGGGCGAGGTTCCGTCAGACTGGGGGCTCACGTCCGCACCTGGGTGTGCGGTCCGGGTCAGCTGGTGCGGCAGCCGAACGGAAGAGGAGGTTCCGCCTCCACCATCACCACCCCGTTTGCGCGATTGCGCTTGGTTGCACCTAGCATCGTTCAGTCCCTACCCCGCACATCGGAGATTTCCGTGCGTTTTAGCCTGACCCCGAAGGAGACGAGCTTCTACGACATGTTCTCTGCCGCCGCGGAGAACCTCGTCGTCGGTTCGAAGCTCCTGCTGGAACTGCTGGGATCAGACGTGTCGGCCCGCGCGGAGATCGTCGAGCGCATGCGCGCCGCCGAGCACGCCGGGGACGACACCACCCATGCCGTGTTCCACCAGCTGAACTCGTCCTTCATCACGCCCTTCGACCGCGAGGACATCTACAACCTCGCCTCGTCGCTGGACGACATCATGGACTTCATGGAGGAGGCCGTCGACCTGGTCGTCCTCTACGACATCCAGACGCTGCCGAAGGGGATCGAGCAGCAGATCGAGGTGCTGGCCCGGGCCGCCGAGCTCACCGCCGAGGCGATGCCGAACCTGCGCAGCATGTCGAACCTCACCGAGTACTGGATCGAGGTCAACCGGCTGGAGAACCAGGCCGACCAGATCCACCGCAAGCTGCTCGCCCACCTGTTCTCCGGCCAGTACGACGCCATCGAGGTGCTCAAGCTCAAGCAGGTCGTGGACGTTCTTGAGGAGGCGGCGGACGCGTTCGAGCACGTCGCCAACACGGTGGAGACCATCGCCGTCAAGGAGTCCTGACCCTCGTGGACATGGCAGCACTCATCGCCGTCGTCGGCGTTGCGTTCTTCTTCACCTACACCAACGGCTTCCACGACTCCGCGAACGCGATCGCCACCTCGGTCTCCACCCGGGCGCTGACCCCCAGGGCCGCGCTGGCGATGGCCGCGGTGATGAACCTGGCCGGCGCCTTCCTCGGCAGCGGCGTGGCGCACACCGTCTCCCAGGGGATCATCGAGACCCCCACCGGCGACCGGGGCATGGTGATCCTGTTCGCCGCACTGGTCGGGGCGATCGCCTGGAACCTGGTCACCTGGTACTTCGGCCTGCCGTCCTCCTCCTCGCACGCGCTGTTCGGCGGCATGGTGGGCGCGGCCATGGCCGGCGGCATCGACGTGATCTGGGGCGGCGTCCTCGACAAGATCGTCATCCCGATGATCGTCTCGCCGGTGGTCGGCCTGGTCGGCGGCTTCCTGGTGATGCTGGCGATCCTGTGGATCTTCCGCCGGGCCAACCCGCACAAGGCCAAGCGCAACTTCCGGGTCGCCCAGACCGCCTCGGCCGCCGCGATGGCGCTGGCGCACGGTCTGCAGGACGCGCAGAAGACCATGGGCATCGTGGTGATGGCGCTCACCATCTCCGGCCACCACTCCGGCGAGGGCATCCCGGTGTGGGTGAAGATCTCCTGCGCCACGATGCTCTCGCTGGGCACCTACGCGGGCGGCTGGCGGATCATGCGGACGCTCGGCCGCAAGATCATCGAGCTGGATCCGCCGCAGGGCTTCGCCGCCGAGGCCACCGCCGCGACGGTCATGTACGTCACCTCGTTCGTCTTCAAGGCTCCGATCTCCACCACCCACGTGATCACCGCGGCGATCATGGGCGCGGGAGCCACCAAGCGGATCCGCGCGGTGCGCTGGGGCGTCGCCAAGAACATCGTGCTCGGCTGGTTCATCACGATGCCGGCGGCCGCCATCGTCGCAGCGCTGGTGTACTGGTTCGCCCACCTGTTCTGGGGCTGACCGGCCCCGCACGTGACAGGGCCCGCCCCCACATCTCGGGGGCGGGCCCTTCTTCATGCTCCACGGCGGCACCGCCATGCAGCACCGCGGAGCAGCCTGTGTGCTCGCCGTTCGCCTCCGGACACCGCGGTCCGTCGGCTCGTGGCGGGGGTACGGCCTAGCCGAAGCGGCCGGAGATGTAGTCCTCGGTCGCCTGGACCGACGGGTTGGAGAAGATCCGCTGGGTGTCGTCCAGCTCGACCAGCTTGCCCGGCTGGCCGACGCCGGCCAGGTTGAAGAAGGCGGTGCGGTCGCTGACGCGGGCCGCCTGCTGCATGTTGTGGGTCACGATGACGATGGTGAACTGCGACTTCAGCTCACCGATCAGGTCCTCGATCGCGAGGGTGGAGATCGGGTCGAGCGCGGAGCAGGGCTCGTCCATCAGCAGGACCTGCGGCTCGACCGCGATGGCGCGGGCGATGCACAGCCGCTGCTGCTGGCCGCCGGAGAGGCCGGCCCCCGGCTTGTTCAGCCGGGTGTGAACCTCGTTCCAGAGGTTGGCGCCCTTCAGCGAGCGCTCGACCACCTCGTCCAGGACGGACTTCTTGCGCACGCCCGCGAGCTTGAGCCCGGCGATCACGTTGTCGTAGATCGACATGGTCGGGAACGGGTTCGGGCGCTGGAAGACCATGCCGACCGAGCGGCGGACGGCGACCGGGTCGACGTTCGAGGCGTAGAGGTTCTCGTCGTCCAGGAGGACCTTGCCCTCGACCCGGGCGCCGGGGATCACCTCGTGCATCCGGTTGAGGGTGCGCAGGAAGGTGGACTTGCCGCAGCCGGAGGGGCCGATGAAGGCGGTCACCGAGCGGGGTTCGATGCTCATCGAGATGTCCTCGATGGCCTTGGTGGTGCCGTAGTAGGCGGACAGTCCGCTGACGTCGATGCGCTTGGCCATGATCGTTGCTTCTCTCGTCTGTCTTCGTACGTCAGTCGGTCGCTCAGTGTCCGCCCTTGGGCGAGCGCCAGCGTGCGATGCCCCGGGCGATGAGGTTGAGCCCCATCACAAAGGCGATCAGCACCAGCGCGGCGCCCCAGGCGCGGGCGTAGCCGAAGTCGTTGTTGACCACCGAGTACTGCTGCCAGATGTACATCGGCAGGGACTGCTGCGGTCCGTCGAACGGGTTGCTGTTGATGGCGTCGGCGCCGAAGACCAGCATCAGCACCGGGGCGGTCTCGCCCGTGATGCGGGCGACCGCCAGCATCACGCCGGTGGTGATGCCGCCGATCGCGGTGGGGAGGACGATCCGCAGGATGGTCTTCCACTTCGGCACGCCGAGCGCGTACGAGGCCTCGCGCAGCTCGTTCGGGACGAGCTTGAGCATCTCCTCGGTGGACCGGACCACGACCGGCATCATCAGGATCGCCAGTGCGAGGCTGCCCGAGAAGCCCGAGTAGCTGAAGCCCAGGGCGATGTTCCAGAGCGAGAGGACGAACAGACCGGCGACGATCGACGGGATGCCCGTCATGACGTCGACGAAGAAGGTGACGGTCTTGGCGAGCGTGCCGCGGCCGTACTCGACCAGGTAGACGGCGGTCAGCAGACCCACCGGGGCGGCCATTGCGGTGGCCAGGGCGACCTGCTGCATGGTGCCGAGCAGCGCGTGGTAGATGCCGCCGCCGGGGCCGGAGGCGATCACGCCCTTCATCGAGTGGCTCAGGAAGTTCCCGTTCACCACGCCGATGCCCTGCTGGACCGTGTAGACCGTCAGGGAGATCAGCGGGACGACGGCCAGGATGAAGGCGACCCAGACCACCGAGGTGGCGAACCGGTCCTTGGCCTGGCGGCGGCCCTCGACCTGGGCCGAGACGCCGTAGCTGACCAGCAGGAACAGCAGGGCCGAGATCAGGCCCCACTGCAGGTGGCTCTCCAGCCCCGCGGCGGCGCCGATCCCGCAGCCGACCGCGATCGAGCCGACCGCGACGGCGGCCGGGGCCCACTTGGGCAGCCGGTTGGCGGTCAGGGACCGGCTGAGCGGCCGGGCGTCGGCCGTGACGGAAGTCGTTGCCGCGGTCATGCGTTGGCCCCCGAGTACTCCTTGCGGCGGGCGATGATCAGTCGCGCGGCACCGTTCACCAGCAGGGTGATGACGAACAGGACGAGGCCGGAGGCCATCAGGGCGTCGCGCCCGTTGTTGCCGGCCTCGGCGAACTTCAGCGCGATGTTCTGCGCGAAGGTGCCGCCGCCCGCGTCGAGGATGTGCAGCGAGAGCACGTTGCTCGCGGACAGCACCACAGCGACGGCGATGGTCTCGCCGAGCGCGCGCCCGAGGCCGAGCATCGAGGCCGAGATGATGCCGGGGCGGCCGAACGGCAGCACCGCGGTGCGGATCATCTCCCAGCGGGTCGCGCCGAGCGCGAGCGCCGCCTCCTCCTGCATCCGCGGCACCTGGCGGAACACCTCGCGGGAGACCGCCGTGATGATCGGCAGGACCATGATCGCCAGCAGGATGCCGACGGTGAACAGGTTGCGCGGGGTGCCGGTCTTGGTCTGGTCGAAGAGGTACGTCCAGCCGAGGTACTGGTTGAGCCAGCTGGTCAGGCCGTCCATGTGCGGGACCAGGAAGAGCGCGCCCCACAGGCCGTAGACGATGCTGGGGACGGCGGCGAGCAGGTCGACCAGGTAGGCGAACGGCTGGGCGATCTTCCGCGGCGCGTAGTGCGAGATGAACAGCGCGATCCCGATGGCCACCGGGACGGCGATCGTCATCGCGATGACGGCGCTGACGAGGGTGCCGAAGGCCAGGACGGCGATGCCGAAGACCGGCTTCGTGGCGTCCGGCGTCCACTCGAAGGTGGTGAGGAAGTTGCCCTCGTTGGTGCTGAGGGCCAGGCCCGCGCGCCAGGCCAGGAAGCCGGCGATCGCGGCCATGATGACCAGCAGCAGGATGCCCGAACCGCGGGCGAGGTTCATGAAGATCTTGTCGCCGAAGCGGCTGTCGCGCGGTCGGCGTTCCCTGCCTCGCGGGGCGGCAGGGGAGGATGAAGTCATTGTCTACTCCGGTCTGGTGGTGCCGCCCCGGAAGGGGGACGGCACCATGGCGGCGGTGCCCCGGACGTTGGTGCTGGGTCGGTGCGTTCCGGTGGGACGACCCCGGCCCCCCTCGCTCACGGGGCCGTCCCACCGGTGCTCCTGTCGGGTCAGGCCAGGGAGGAGACGGCGGCCTTGACCTTGTCGCTGATGGCGGCGGGGAGCGGGACGTAGCCCTTGTCGCCGATCGCCTTCTGCGCGGCGTCGCTGATGGCGTAGGTCAGGAAGGACTTCAGGTTCTCGAGGTTCTCCGGCTTGTTGCCCTTGTCGCAGGCGATCTCGTAGGTCACCAGGATGATCGGGTAGGCGTTGTCGGCCTTGGTCCCGTAGTCCAGGGAGAGGGCGAGGTCGCCGTCGGTGCCCACGACGGTGGAGGAGGCGAAGGTGAGGGCGGCGTTGGCCGCGGTCGCCTCGACGGGCTTGGCCGCACCGGTGGCGATCTTGGCGCTCTTGAGGTTGTTGCTCTGCGCGTAGGACAGCTCGGCGTAGCCGATGGAGTTCTTGACCTGCTTGATCTGCGCGGAGACGCCGGCGCTGCCCTGGGCGGACTGGCCGCCCTTGCCCTTCCACGCCTTGTCCGGCGCGGCGCTCCAGGCGCCACCGGAGGTCTTGGCGAAGTAGGAGGTGAGGTTGTACGAGGTCCCGGAGTCGTCCGAGCGGTGGACGGTCTGGATCTCGGCGTCCGGCAGCTGCACGCCCGGGTTCAGGGCGGCGATCGCGGGGTCGTTCCACTTGGTGATCTGCGAGTCGAAGATCTTGGCGGAGATCGGGCCGTCCAGGACCAGGTTGTCGACGTTGTCGACGTTGTAGACCAGCGAGACGAGACCCGCGACCAGCGGCAGGTCGATCGCCTTGCCGCCGGTGCAGACCGTCTTGGAGGTGTCGACGTCGGCGGGCTTGAGCGCGAAGTCGGTGCCGGCGAAGGCGACCTTGCCCTGGTTGAACTGCTGCACACCGGCGCCGGAACCGCCACCGCTGTAGTTGACGGTGGTGCCGGAGCAGGACGCGCCGTAGGTGGTCTTCCACACGTCGATCGCGTTGGCCTGAGCCGTCGAGCCCGCAGCGAGCAGCGTCCCGCCCTTGCCACAGTTGACCGCGGCGGCCGAAGCGGAGCCGCTGGAGCCACCGGCGGCCTTGGCACCGTTGTCGTCCGAGCCGCAGGCAGCGAGCGACAGCGAGCTGACGAGCGCCATGGCACCGATGGCGAGGGCCTTGGAGCGGCCGTTCCGCTGGAGCTTCACAGGGGTGTCCCTTTCTGTGGCATTGCCCGTCGCGCGGGCCGTGCGAGGACGGCGGGCGCGGGTTCTGCTGTGGTCCGGGGCCCGTTCGGCCCTCCGGTAAACCCGAAGTTAGGCCGGGTAGGTGACACGACAGCCGGTCACAAGTGAACGGAGAGTGAACCTCGAAAGGATGACAGGAAACTACGCCAGGTAGTCACGGTTGCGTCACGGCGAGGGCGCGACGAGATCACTTCCACCGTCCCGTCACCGAGGGTGATCACTCGCCCGTACGGGCTTCGCACCCAGGATCGCCAGCAGGGCGTCGACCAGCAACCGGTCGCGGTCGTGCGTCAACCGGGCGCGGGCCTTTCCGGCGGGCAGCCACTCCAGCCGGTCCACCTCGCGGTTCGGCCGGAACGCCCCGCTCGACGGCACCGCCGCCCAGTAGCGCACCTCCTTCGGCCGGCCCTGCGCCAGGTAGTGCTGGGCCGGCAGCTCCGGACCGAGCAGGCAGGCGAACCCGGTCTCCTCGCGCACCTCGCGCAGCGCCGCCGCGACCACTCCCTCCCCCGGGTCGAGCTTGCCCTTCGGCAGACTCCAGTCGTCGTACTTGGGCCGGTGGATCACCGCGATCCGCGGCCTCCCCAGCCGGCCGCTCTTCTTCGGCCGTCCCGGCAGCCACAGCACCGCACCCGCCGCCAGGATCACCCGGGCGTGCCCCGCCCCGGTCGCGGGTGCGTCCGCTGCCGGCCCGGTGCTCAGGCGATCGCGCAATTCAGGCCGTCCGTGGTGCGGGGGAATGCCCCCAGCCCTCGGCAGGGGGGAGGTCCGGCCAGCCGTCCAGGCCGGGCGGGAGGTCGGACCACCGGCGGCCGAAGGCGTACCGCGCCGCCTCCACCTCCAGTCGCTGATCAGCATGCACCACGCCCAGCACGTAGGCGGTCGCCGGGGTGATCCGCGGGGTCCGCGCGGCGGTGGCCGCGGTGACCGCGGCGTCCGCCGCCTCCTGGTGCCGGCCCAACACCCCGTCCAACTCGTCCAGTTCGGCGGACCCGCGACCGCACACCTCCAGCGCGTACCGGGCCCGCTTCACCAGGATGCGCGTCCGTGCCCACGGCGCGTCGTCGGCCGCCAGCGCCGTGTCCGCGTCCACCGCGCCGCGCGCCGCCGGGACAGCGCCCAGCCGGCGCAGCCCGTCACCTCCGTACGGCGTGGCCGCCCGGTGCAGCGGCAGCTGCTGGGCGCTCGCCGACAGCGCCGTGAACGCGGCGGCCGCCTGCGGCAGCAGCACCGCGGGCGCCCGGCCGCCCGCCGACTCCAGCAGCGGGGCGTCGCCGACCAGCAGCGTCATCCGGTCCGCCAGCGCGTGCAGCCGGGCCGACCGGAGCTCCTGGAGCACCGAGGAGTGCGCCCTGGTCCGGGCCAGGGTCAGCTGCCGGTCCAGCAGCGCCCGCGCCTTGGGCGCCCCGACGTGCCCGGCCAGCATGCCCGTCCCGTCCGGATCGCTGCCGCTCAGCGAGTCCAGCGCGCCCAGCAGCCGGGCCGAGCGGCGGACGTAACCGGGCTCCAGCGCCAGCAGGTTGAGCAGCCAGCGCAGCTCGGTGCGCGATTCCTGGGCCCAGGCCTGCTCGAAGACGGAGCCGAAGGTGTGCAGCAGCCCGCCGATCCGCCGGACCGCCCGCAGCAGGTCGGCGGTGCCGGCCGCCGGGACGACCGCGGCCGTCCCCGGTCTGGCGCCGACCTCGCCCACCGTCAGCGGCAGGGCACGCAGGAACGCGCCGGCCTGGGCGGTGAGGTGGCTGGAGAGGATGTCCCCGGCGGTCGTGGTGGCGGCCGCCTGGGCCGTCATCGGCGCATCGGTCATGGCGTGGTAGATCCCCGTTCCCCCGGGTTCGTCCCCCCGGGGCTGGTGGCCGACCGCCGGAACCGGTCCCCTGCGGTTCCAGCGGCTCGCATCAGTGGTCGCGTCAGCGCGAGGCGGCGGCCCGGCGGCGCAGGCGCGAGTCGATCAGCAGATCCTGGACGTGCCGCAGCGGCCGGCTCTCGGCGTCCTGCGAGTGGCGGGTCCACGCGCCGTCCTGCCCCAGGTGCCAGGACTCGGTCTCGTCCGACATCCCGAGGTCGATCAGGCCGGACAGCTCGGCCCGGTGGGCCGGGTCGGTGATCCGCATCAGTGCCTCGATCCGGCGGTCCAGGTTGCGGTGCATCATGTCGGCGCTGCCGATCCAGACCTCCGGATCGCCGTTGTTGCCGAACACGAAGACCCGGGAGTGCTCCAGGAAGCGGCCCAGGATGCTGCGGACCCGGACGTTCTCGCTCAGCCCCGGCACGCCCGGCCGGATCGCGCAGATCCCGCGTACCCAGACGTCGACCGGCACGCCGGCCTGCGAGGCCCGGTACAGCGCGTCGATCACGGCCTCGTCGACGATCGAGTTGACCTTGATCTTCACGTACGCCGGCCGGCCGGCCCGGTGGTGGGCGATCTCGTTGTGGATCCGGGAGACCAGCCCGTCGCGCAGGCCGCGCGGGGCGGTCAGCAGGCGGCGGTAGGACTCCCGGCGCGAGTAGCCGGACAGCCGGTTGAAGAGGTCCGAGAGGTCGGCGCCGACCTGCGGGTCCGAGGTCAGCAGCCCCAGGTCCTCGTACAGCCGGGCGGTCTTCGGGTGGTAGTTGCCGGTGCCGACGTGCGAGTAGCGGCGCAGGGTGTCACCCTCCTGCCGGACCACCAGCGACAGCTTGCAGTGCGTCTTCAGCCCGACCAGGCCGTAGACGACGTGGCAGCCGGCCTCCTCCAGCTTGCGGGCCCACTTGATGTTGGCCTGCTCGTCGAAGCGCGCCTTGATCTCGACCAGGACCAGCACCTGCTTGCCCGACTCCGCCGCGTCTATCAGCGCGTCCACGATCGGCGAGTCGCCGGAGGTGCGGTACAGCGTCTGCTTGATCGCCAGGACGTCCGGGTCGGCGGCGGCCTGCTCCAGGAAGGCCTGGACCGAGGTGGAGAAGCTGTCGTACGGGTGGTGCAGCAGGACGTCCCGCTCGCGCATCGCGGCGAAGATGTCCGGCTGGGACGCCGACTCGACGTCCGTCAGCCCGCGGGCGGTGCCCGCCACGAACTTCGGGTACTTCAGCTCCGGGCGGTCCAGTTCGGCGATCCCGAACAGACCGGTCAGGTCGAGCGGACCGGGCAGCGGGAAGACCTCCGCCTCGGTGATGTTCAGCTCCCGCACCAGCAGGTCCAGGATGTAGGGGTCGATCGACTCCTCGACCTCCAGCCGCACCGGCGGGCCGAAGCGCCGCCGCATCAGCTCCTTCTCCAGGGCCTTGAGGATGTTCTCGGTGTCGTCCTCCTCCACCTCCAGGTCCTCGTTGCGGGTCACCCGGAAGGCATGGTGGGCGAGCACCTCCATGCCCGGGAACAGCTCCTCCAGGTGCGCGCCCATCACGTCCTCCAGCGGGACGTAACGCTGCGGCGAGGCCTCCAGGAAGCGGGCCAGCGACTGCGGCACCTTCACCCGGGCGAAGTGCTTGTGCCCCGAGACCGGATTGCGCACCACCACGGCCAGGTTGAGCGAGAGCCCCGATATGTACGGGAAGGGGTGCGCCGGGTCGACCGCCAGCGGGGTGAGGACCGGGAAGATCTTCTGCCGGAACAGGGTGTGCAGCCGGGCCTGCTCCTTCTCGGCCAGCTCCGGCCAGCGGACCACCTCGATGCCCTCGGTGGCGAGGTCCGGCAGCACCTCCTGCTGGAAGGCGGCGGCGTGCCGCGCCATCAGCTCGCGCGAGCGGGTCCAGATCAGGTCCAGCACCTCGCGCGGCTGGAGGCCGGACGCGCTGCGCTGGGCGACGCCCGTCGCGATCCGGCGCTTCAGCCCGGCCACCCTGACCATGAAGAACTCGTCCAGGTTGCTCGCGAAGATGGCGAGGAACTTGGCCCGCTCCAGCAGCGGGATCCCAGGATCCTCGGCCAGCTCCAGGACGCGCTCGTTGAACGCGAGCCAACTGCGCTCGCGGTCCAGGAAGCGGCCCTGCGGCAGTGCGTCGAACTCCTGCTCGTCCTCGGCCGGCAGCTCGGGCGGTATCCCCAGCGCACCGGACATCCTGGCCGGCGGGGACAGCGAGGCAGAGACGGGGCGGGGGATGCTCATGGGCTCCAGCTCCTCCAGCAGCAGGACGTCGTCCGGACGCGAATGGCTCTGCGGGCCGTCGTCCTCGCCCAGGGCCAACGCCCACCCGCCGGGCGCGGTCCGTACAGGGCCGGCCGGCGCGTGGCGGTCGACTCTGCACGAGCGAGACACTACGGACTTCATCCTGTGATCTTCGCGGCAGCAATTGAATCCACGGTAAACACCGCATGGCCAGGAGGAAAGCTGAGTCGGTCGGGGCAAGGGCCGGTGACGTCCGGCCCCTTGCCCCGGACCACCCGGAGCCGCTAGGTCCTGCCCGGTCCCGTAGGTCCTGTCCGGGTCCTAGGCCGCCTGGTCCTCGCGGTACTGGACGCGGTACATGAGGTCCACCTCGTGGATGGTGAACCCCAGTCGTTCATATACCCGCACCGCGGCCGGATTGTCGGCGTCGACGTAGAGCAGGACCGTCTCCAGTCCGCGCTCGCCGGCGTCCGAACCGGTCAGGTGACGCAGACCGGCAGCGGTCAGGGCACGGCCGAGACCGCTGCCCTGCTCCGCCGGGTCCACCCCGACCACGTAGACCTCGCCGAGCGCAGGCTCGGTGGCGGTGGCCGGGTGCACCTTGGTCCAGTGGAAGCCGACCACCTTGCCGCCCCGGGTGGCGAGGAAGAAGCCGGCCGGATCGAACCAGGGCTCGGCCAGCCGCTCGGCCAGGTCCCGCTCCGTCCAGGAGCCCTGCTCCGGGTGGTGGGCGAAGGCCAGCGCGTTCAACCGCAGCCACTCGGCGTCGTCCTCGCCGGGGCGGAAGGTCCGGAGCTCGACGCCCTCGGGGATGGCGACGGCCTCGGTCTGCGGCCCGCTGCGGCGCATCTGCCGCAGCTCGCGCACCAGCTCGGCCCCGTACCGGCCGGCCAGGTGCCGGGCCGCCGGGTGACCACCGTGCACCCAGAAGTCCACCGCGTCACGGCCGGCCCGGTGGGCCTGTGCCAGCACCGCGTCCACCAGCGGCCGGGCCAGGCCGCGGCCGCGGGCGGCCGGGTCGACCACCAGCTCGGCGGCGGGGTTGGCCCCGGGGCCCTCCGGGACTTCGAGCTGTCCGTAACCGACGGCGGCGCCGTGCTCGCTCTCGATGAAGTGGCTCACGCCGGGGCGCGGAGTGTCCGAGGAACGCAGCCGAAGCCGGCCCTGCTCGGACACGGCAGCCCGGCCGTCCACCGCCTGGGCGTCCGCCAGAACGCGCAGGGCGCCGTCGCGCTGCTCGGGGCGGAGCACACTGTTCGCAATGACCGCTGTCTGATCGTCCATGCCCCGACGATACGTCACCGGAAATGCAGAGAACCCCCATCCGGTTTCCCGGATGGGGGTTCTCTGTGAATGATTGTTCGGCGGCGTCCTACTCTCCCACAGGGTCCCCCCT
>NZ_JBIUSS010000042.1:0-63825 GCF_044741445.1 Kitasatospora sp. NPDC088160
TGCCCCGCCTGCCCGTACGTCGAGAAGGCGCCCGCGTCGTTGTCGCCGACCATCACGATCAGGCCGGGGCCCACGATGGCGAGCAGGGTCTTGAGCCGCGCGGACAGGCCGTGGCGCGGCGTGGTGTCGTCGAGCCGGATGGTGCCGAGCGCACCCCTGATGTCGCCGACGTGGGCGTCGTCGAGCACGGCGGTGCGGGTGGTGGCGGGGACCTTCGGGTCCAGCATCACGTTGGTCATGGCAGGGCCTCCCTGCCCCCTTCCTTGAGGGGGCGACAGGGGGCACGCAGCAGCGATCCTCCCTGCGAGAGCGCACGGCGTCGGACCGCACGGCGGCGCTGAGCGGCGGCGGCCGTGAGGGCATGACAGAGCGTCAGACGTCGTGCGTCGGGGCGCGGTTGAGCGCATGACGCAGCGTCAGGTGAACGCGCGCAGGGAAGGTTGTTACCGCGTGCCAGAGGTGATCGAGAGCATGCGGGGGCAGGGGCGACTATGGCCCGGACTATCGCAGTCCATGTCTCTCGCCTCCTCCCGGTCGGGGGCGCACGTCTGTGCACCGCATCGCGACACGGCAAGGAGCGGACCGGCCCCACGGGACCGGCACACCCCAACTCGTCAGAGCTTTGGCACTCCACGGCGTGTCCAGCCCGATCGGCCGGAAGCCACTTGGGGTCAACCCTTAACTCGGGAAGACCTGTCCTGAACCTGGGCGTCTCTCGACGTCGTCGGGTCAGTGGCCTGTGTCCGTGAAGACGCCTCACCGAACGAGGTGCCTTTCAAATCTCGTCAAGCATAAACCCTCCCCTTCACCCGGATAGCGGCGTTTCGACCGAACTTCGACAGCTTTGTAGAAGCTTGACCAAACCCACCCCTCGACGTGCACCCCCGTCCGGCATATATAGTTCACCGACATATGCAGCTCAACAGCTCACGAGGGGGAAGTGTGTCCCACAGCGATCCGACCCGATCCGCACCCGTCCTGCACCTGGCCAACGTCACCCGGGTGCACGGCCGGGGCGCCGCCGAGGTACACGCCCTGCGCGGCGTCGAACTGGCCGTCCACCCCGGCGAGTTCGTCGCCGTCATGGGCCCGTCCGGCTCCGGGAAGTCCACCCTGCTGACCCTGGCCGGCGGACTCGACGCGCCCAGCGAGGGCGAGATCCTGGTCGAGGGCGTGGCCCTCGGCGGCCTCAGCCGCGGCCGGCTCGCCGACCTTCGGCGGCGCTCCATCGGGTACGTCTTCCAGGACTACAACCTGATCCCCGCCCTCACCGCCGCCGAGAACATCTCGCTGCCCCGCGAACTCGACGGAGTCTCCGGACGCACCGCCCGCCGCGAGGCGCTCGCCGCCCTGGAGGAGCTCGGCATCGGGGAACTCGCCGACCGCTTCCCCGACGACATGTCCGGCGGCCAGCAGCAGCGCGTCGCCATCGCCCGCGCGCTGATCGGCGAGCGCCGCCTCGTCCTCGCCGACGAACCGACCGGCGCCCTCGACTCCGCCACCGGCGAGGCCGTGCTCGCCGTGCTGCGCGCCCGCTGCGACGCCGGGGCCGCCGCGATGATGGTCACCCACGAGGCCGCGCACGCCAGTTGGGCGGACCGGGTGGTCCATCTGAAGGACGGCGCGGTCGCCTCCGAGAGCCACGGGCGGCGCACCGGCAAGCGCCGGCTGACCGCCGAGCCGCTCAGCGCCCCGGCCGACGGCTACGGCCACGCGGCCGACGGGGCCGGGCACTCGGCCACCGGCACCGGGCACGCGGTCGGCGACTTCGGCCACGCGGCCGACGGCTACGGCGAGGTGGCCCGATGAGACTCGGCGCCTGGAAGGTCGCCCTGCGCATCGCCCGCCGCGACGCGCTGCGCGCCAAGGGCCGCAGCGCCCTGATCGTCGCCATGATCGCGCTGCCCGTCCTCGGCGTCACCGGCGCCGACGTCGTCCACCGCAGCGGGCAGCTCACCCCGGCCGAACGGGTCGAACGGGTGCTGGGCGGGGCGGACGCCCTCGTCACCTCGCTCGCCCCCGGCCGGGCCGTCGAGCAGGCCCCGGTCGCCGAGGACGGCGCCTTCGCGGCCCAGCCCCGCCCCGGACAACCGCCCACGGCCGAGCAGCAGAAGGCCGCCGGCACCGACCCGGTCACCCTGGTCACCGGGCTGCTGCCGCCGGGCAGCGTGCTCACCTCCGCCCGGCAGGGCCCGGAGACCGGCGCGACCTCCCCCGAAGGCCTGGTCCGCACCCTCACCACCGAGGCCGACCTCACCGACCCGCTCTGGCACGGCCGGCTCAACCTGGTCGACGGCCACGCCCCGGGCGGCCCGCGCGAACTGGCCGCCACCCGGGCCTTCCTCGACAACGCCGGGCTGGCCGTCGGCGGCACCACCACCTTTCCGGGCCTGGAGCGGACCACCTTCACCATCACCGGCGTCGTCGAGCACCCGGACGACCTCCGCCGGGTCGAACTCGTCGCCCAGTCGGGCGCGTTGCTGAGCCAGCTCGCCGCCGCCACGCCTCCCGGCAGCCCGGCCGCGGCACCGCCGGAGCCCGAACGCGGCGCCTGGCTGGTCCGGCTCCCCGCCGGGGCCACCCTCGACTGGGCCAAGGTCCAGGAGTTCAACGCCCACGGCTACACCCTCACCGCCCGCTCGGTCGCGCTCGCCCCGCCGCCGCGCGCCGCCGTCCCCTACTACCGGGACGCCTACCGCTCCTTCGGCCCCTCCGCCGACGACAACACCAAGGTCGTGGTGGCCACCGTCACCGGCATGGGCCTGCTGGAGGTCGCCCTGCTCGCCGGCCCCGCCTTCGCGGTCGGCGCCCGCCGCTCCCGCCGCCAGCTCGCGCTGCTCGGCGCCGCCGGCGGCCGGCGGACGCACGTCGGCGCGGTGGTGCTCGGCGGCGCCCTCGTCCTCGGCGCGGCCGGGGCCGTGGTCGGCGTGGTCCTCGGCGGCGGCCTCGTCGCCGGGCTGCGCCCGTGGATCGAACGGGCCGGCGGCGCCCGCTTCGGACACTTCGCCCTGCCGCCACTGGACCTGCTCGCGATCGGCGGGATCGGCCTGCTCACGGCGCTCCTCGCGGCCGCGCTGCCCGCCCGGCAAGCCGCCCGCCGCAGCGTCACCGCCGGACTCACCGACCGGGACACCGTCCAGGCCCCGAACCGCTGGGTCACCGTGCTCGGTGTGCTGCTGCTCGCCGCCGGCGCCGCCCTGGCCCTGTACGGCGCGAGCGCGCTGCAACACGGCGGCGTGCCCGTCGTCAGCACCTACGACACCCGCACGCTGACCGTGCTCGGCGGCTCCGTCATCGCCGAACTCGGCCTGCTCGCCTGCACCCCCGCACTCGTCGCCCTGCTCGGCCGGCTCGCCAGGCGGCTGCCGCTCGGCCCCCGACTCGCCCTGCGCGACTCCGCCCGGCACCGCTCGCGTACCGCGCCGGCCGTCGCCGCCGTGATGGCCGCCGTGGCCGGGGCCGTCGCCATCGGCGTCTACAGCACCAGCACCGACGCCGAGAACCGCCGCGACTACCGGCCGCAGGCCCCGTACGGCGCCGTGCAGCTCCTCTCCACCGTCGACGGACCGCAACTCGACGGCCTGCGCGCCGAGGTGGGCAAGCAGCTGACCGACCTGGGGCCGCGCGCCGACCTCGGCGAAGCGGTGTACCAGTTCTGTGCCAACTGCTCCAGCACCGTCCAGCTCAAGGGCACCGTGAACTGGCGCACCGCGTCCGGCCCGCCGCACCTGGCCTCCGGGGACGCCGCCATGCTCCGCACCCAGTTCGGCATCCACGACCCGGCCGCCGAACAGGCCCTGGCCGCCGGGAAGATCCTGGTCTTCGACCGCGCCTTCCTCGCCGGCGACGGCCGGGCGGTGCTCCAGCTGCGCGGCAGCTCCGGCGCGCCGCTCCAGCCCGGCGAGGTCCCCAAGCCCGACCTTCAGGAAATCCCGGCCGACGCCGTCCTGGTCGAGAACCCGACCGCCGCCCGCTTCGCCCAGGGCCTGATCCTGCCCTCGGCGCTGCCCAAGCTCCTGCCCGGGCTCACCGCGAAGCCCACCGGCTCGATCTGGGTGCCCGCCACCCCGCCCGACCGCAAGGCCCAGCAGCGCACCGAGGCCGCCGTCGTCCGGCTCGACCGGGCCGCCCAGCTGGAGGTCGAGCGCGGCTTCCAGCCCCGCGGCGACGCCCTCACCCTGGCCCTCAGCGGCTTCGCCGGACTGGTCGTCCTCGGCGCCGCCGGCATCGCCACCGGCCTGGCCGCCGCCGACTCCCGCCAGGACCAGGCCACCCTGGCCGCCGTCGGCGCACCACCGCGGATCCGCCGCACCATGGCGGGACTGCAGTGCGCGATGATCGCCCTGCTCGGGGCGCTGCTCGGGGCGGTCAACGGCTTCGTCCCCGCGGTGGGCCTGCTGAAGTCCCGGGCGAGCGGGTTCGGCGGCCACCCGGCCCTGATCACCGCCCCCTGGGGCCAGCTGCTGCTGGTCGTCCTGGTGCTCCCGGTGCTGGCGGGGCTGCTCGCCGCCCTGCTGACCCGCTCCCGCATCCCGATGGGGCGGCGGCTGTCCTGACCCCTGGCGCACGCCGGTGCCCGCCCCCCATTCCGGAGGGCGGGCTTCGGCGTGCGCGGGCGACCCGCGCGCGAGAGCGCCGTACCATGGGCGGGTTCTAGCGGGCGAAGGGCGCCGGCGGTCGGCGAGGGAGAGAACGGCGGTGCTGCGCGGGTTCGGCGATCTGGAGGCCGAGATCATGGACCGGCTGTGGTCCTGGGGGCGGCCCGCCACCGTACGCGAGGTGGTGGACGACCTCCAGCGGCAGCGGCCGGTCGCGTACACCACCGTCACCACGGTGGCCGACATCCTGCACACCAAGGGCTGGCTGCGCCGGGACAAGGTGGGCCGGGCCTGGGCGTACGAGCCGACCTGCACCCGGGAGGCGTACACCGCGCGGCTGATGCGCCAGGCGCTGGAGACCACGCCGGACCGGGCGGGTGCGCTGCTGCACTTCGTCGACGGGATGAGCAGCGACGAGGCATCCGCGCTGCTGGCGGCGCTGGAGCAGGTGAAGGCCCGGGACGCCGAGTGACCCTCGCGCTGCTCGGCCTCCACCTGGCCGTGACCGGGGTCCTGCTGCCGCGCCGGCTGGCCGGCTCGGCCCGGTTGCAGGCGCGCCCGGCGGCGGGCGCCGCGCTCTGGCTGGCCCTGATGGCCTCCTTCCTGGTCGCGTTGCTGCTGGCGGCGCACCACGCGGTGGAGCCGTTCGCCCACGAGCCGGCCGGGCTGGTCGGGCTGTTCCCGCACCCGGAGCCCCCCGGGCCCATCGCCCCGCACACCCACGACTGGTGGCTGCTGGCCGCCGCCGGGGCCGCGATCGCCACGGTGGTGGCGGCCGTCGGCGTCCGAGCCGGACGGGCGCGCCGACGGCACCGGGCGATGCTGGACGTGGTCGCCGTCCGGGACGGGCGCTGGGGCGCCCTGATCCTGGAGCACGCCCACCCGACCGTCTACTGCCTGCCCGGCCGCAGCTCCCGGGTGGTCCTGTCGCGCGGGGCGCTGCGGCTGCTGGACGACCGGCAGTTGGCCGCGGCGGTGGCGCACGAGCACGGACACATCCGCGGCCGCCACCACCTGTTCCGGCTGCCGGCGGACACCTTCGCCCTGCTGTTCGGCCCGCTGCCGCTGGCCCGGCGCGGGCGGGCGGAGGTGGGGCTGCTGCTGGAGATGGCGGCCGACGACGCCGCGCTGGCGCGGGTGTCGCGCAGCGAACTGGCCTCCGCGCTCTGCGCCCTGGCGACGTCCGGAGCCCCGACGGGCGCCGCGCACGGCGTCGTGCCGGGCACGGCGTACGGCATCGCGCCCGGCGGGTCGCTGGCGGCGTCCGCCACCGGGGTGCTGGCCCGGGTCCGCCGGCTGGCCCGACCGGGGCACGGCCGACGAAGGCGCCAACTGGCCTTCTGGATAGTGGTGTCGGCGCTCCCGCTGCTGCCGTACCTGCTGGCCTGCGCGCCGCACCCGTAGGGCGTCCGCCGTCCCCCGGTCACGATGCCGGGCGGACCCTAGCGGTGCCGCAGGTACGCCTCGGCGGTTTCGCGCAGGCGGTCGTGCAGGCCGTCGTAGGCGCGGACCCGCCCGAGCAGGCTCTTCGGCAGCTTGGCGACCATCGTGTAGTTGGTGTCGCAGACGTTGGCGGCCGGCGCCAGCCCGGCCTGGCTGACCAGTTGGTAGGCGTCGAGCTGGTCCAGGCCGAGCAGGTGCCCGGTCCAGCCGACCAGGTCGTGCTGGCTGATCCGGAACGCGTCCTCCAGGGGGCGGGCGGAGCCGGTGCTGATCAGGAAGCGGTCGTCCTCCAGCCGCGGCCAGGCCGGTCCGCCGCCCTTGACCAGGTCGACGATCACGGTGGTGCGCATGGCCGCCTCCACCGCCGTCCCGCACACCTCCCCCTCCCCCTGACGGGCGTGGCCGTCGCCGATGGCGAGCAGCCCGCCCGGGACGTTGACCCCGAAGTAGGCGGTGGTGCCGGCCCGCATCTCGGGGGTGTCCAGGTTGCCGCCGTGCGCGCCCGGCGTGATCGAGGCCAGCACCTCGCCGGCCGCCGGGGCGACCCCGACGGTGCCGTGCATCGGGTCGAGCGGGAGGTCCACCGTGAAATCACTGTTCCGGGCCCGGAATCGGCAGACGCCCGCCTTGAGGTCCAGGTCGTAGACCCAGACCCGCTCCTCCAGCGGCGGGTGCAGCATCGCCGTGCTGTGGGTCGCGGTCAGCGCGCCGAAGTGCGGGAAGGTGCTGGAGACGCCGTACTCCCGGGCCGGGGTGATCTCCACGAAGTGCACCGCGAGGACGTCGCCGGGCTCCGCGCCCGCCACCGCGATCGGCCCGGTGACCGGGTTGAGGTAGGGGAAGACGCAGACCTGGCTGGGCAGGTCGCCGGTGCCGCGCACCTTGCCGCCGAAGCAGTCCTCGGTGGTCAGTTCGACGATGGTGCCGGGCCGCACGGTGACGAGCGGTGCGCGCCCGCCGAAGGTGTAGGCGTAGTCGGCCGGGGCGGGGGCCAGCTGGACGGTCTCGGGCAGGCTCACGGGTTCTCCTCGCGGGTGGTGGGCGCATCGACGGCGGATTCGGGCCCGGTGGCGGGATCGGGCTCGGTGCCGGATCCGGGCTCGGTGCAGGATCCGGGCTCGACGGCCGATCCGGGCTCGACGGCCGATTCGGGCTCGACGGCCGATTCGGGCTCGACGGCCGATTCGGCCTCGATGACGGCCAGTCGGGGCTTGCGGCCGGTGGCCACCAGCCCGGCCAGCACGACCGCGCCGACGGCCAGCCAGACGAAACCGAGCCGCTGGGCCGCTATGTTGGCGTTCACGACCACGTAGGCGAGGATCGCGAAGCCGAGGACCGGCGCGATCAGGTGGCGCCAGTAGTCCTTGCTGCGTCGGCGGATCAGGTAGTGGACGACGACGGCGACGTGCAGGACCAGGAAGGTGGTCAGCGCGCCGAAGTTGACCAGGGTGCTCAGCAGGGTGATGCCGTCGTCACGCGAGGCCATGTAGAGGCCGAGCAGCAGCGAGATCGCGGCGGTCAGCAGGGTGGCGTTGACCGGCACCCGGCGCTCGGGGTGGATCCGGGCCAGGAAGGCGGGCAGCTGGCGGTCCCGGGCCATCGCGTACAGCAGCCGCGAGGTGGCGGCCTGGGCGACCAGGGAGTTGGCGAAGCCCCAGGCGACGGCGGTGGAGGCGGCGGTCAGCGTGGCGAGCCAGCTGCCGGCGGCGGTGCGGGCCGCGTCGTAGAAGGCGGTGCCGTTCGGATCGCCGTCCCGGATCAGGGCGTCCGGGTCCGGCACCAGCAGCGAGGCCACCCACGTCTGCACGATGAACAGCGTGCCCGCGAGCAGCAGCGCGGCGACCATCGACCGGCCGACGGCCTTGGTGGAGTCCCGGTTCTCCTCCGAGAGGGTGGAGATCCCGTCGAAGCCGAGGAAGCTGAGCACCGCGATCGAGACCGCGCCGAAGACCAGGCTCCACGAGAAGGTGTGCGCGTTGTAGAGCGGGGTGAAGTCGAAGCCCCGGCCCTTGCCGGAGGCGAGCGCGATCACGCCGACCACCACGAACAGCGCCAGCACGACGAGTTCGCCGATCAGCATCGCCTTGTTGACCCTGGAGGTGGTCTCGATGCCCAGGTAGTTGACCACGGTGTTGAGCAGCACGAAGCCGACCAGCCAGAGCCACACCGGGACGGACGGGACCAGCGAGTTCATGGCGACACCGGCGACCAGGTACAGCAGCCCCGGCACCAGCACGTAGTCGAGCAGGATCATCCAGCCGGACAGGAAGCCGACCGGCGCCGCGATGCCCCGCCCGGCGTAGGTGTACACCGAGCCGGCCATCGGGAAGGCCCGCGACATCTGGGCGTAGGACAGGGCGGTGAACATCATCGCGACCATGCCCAGGACGTAGGCCAGCGCGACCATGCCGCCGGAGCCCTGGAAGACGCCGCCGAAGATGCCGAACGGTGCGATCGGCACCATGAAGACCAGCCCGTAGACGAGCAGGTCGGTGAAGGTCAGGGACCGGCGGAGTTCCTGTTGGTAGCCGTAGCTCTCGATGCTCCGGGGCGCGGGCGTGTCAGCCATGGTGCTCCCTCTCCGTGACGACCCTGGGGGTGTGGGGAGACTGTAGGGGCAAGTACTTCCAGATGCTCCTGTTTCCACGTTCCGCCGCACGAGGAGGACCGACCGGGCGGACCCGGAGAACGCGAAGGCCCGCCCCCGCCGAGGCGGGAGCGGGCTGCCGAACTGCCGAACTGCCGAACTGCCGAACTGCCGAACTGCCGAACTGCCGAAGCCTACGGCCGGACGGCGCCCACGTACGGCATGGCGCTGATCGGGAGGACCTCGACGTTCTTGCCGGTGCGCGGGGCGTGGATCATCTTGCCGTCGCCGATGTAGATGCCCACGTGGTGGATGTCGGGGTAGAAGAAGACCAGGTCGCCGGGCTGGAGGTCGGCGCGCTGGACGCGGGCGCCGCTATTCCACTGGTCCTGGGACATCCGGGGCAGCTTGACGTTGGCCGAGCGGTAGGCGCCGCCGGTGAGGCCGGAGCAGTCGAAGCTGCTGGGGCCGGTCGCGCCCCAGCCGTAGGGCTTGCCGAGCTGGGCGTAGGCGAACTGGAGGATGGCGGCGGCTCGACCGCTGGCGGGCGGCGCCGGGGTGTTCATGTTCTGGCGCTCCGAGGAGCGGGAGGCCCGGTCGGCGGCGGCCGCCGCCTGGGCCTCGGCCTTGGCCTTCTCTGCGTTCTGCTGGGCGTTGATCTTGGCGCGGTCCTCGGCGCTCAGCTTGTTGAGCATGCCCTGTGCCTGGGCGAGCTTGGCCTGGATCTGCTTCTTCTTCTCCCCCAGCTCGGTGCCGACGGAGTCGAGCTGGGCCAGGGTGGCCGTGGCCTCGGCGCGGTCCTGGTCGAGCTTGCGCTGCTCGTTCTGGGCCTGCTTGAGCAGGGATATCTGGGAGTCGGCGAGGTGGTTCTGCACCGAGGCGCGCTCCAGGTAGGCGGCCGGGTCGGAGTCGAGCATCAGCTGGAAGGACGGGTCGATGCCGTTGGTGCGGTACTGGTCGGCGGCCACCGCGCCGAGCTGGGAGCGCAGCTCGTTCATCGCCTCCTGCCCGCGGGCGACCTTCTCCTGGATCTTGCTGGCGTCGCCCTGGAGCTTCTGCTGCTTCTCCTGGAAGCCGTTGAACTGCTCGACGGCCTGCTCCGCCTCCTCGTTGAGCTTGTCCACCTGTTCCTTGACGGAGGCCAGGTTGGGGGCGGGCTCGGCGTGGGCGGTGCCGGAGGCGAGGACGGCGCCGCCGGCCATGGCCGTGGTGAGGACCGCCATGCGGGCCCGGCTCGGGGGGCTGGGCTTGCGACGCTTTCCCATGGCGGGGGGCTCTCCTTCGGGGGACGGCAGGGGACGGCGAAGGCGGGCGAGGACCTACGGGGGTTCGGTCCCCGCCCACCTTCTTCGAAGTAACTTAATAGATGAGTGGAGGGGTTCCGCAATCCCCCTGTTCCGGGCCGTCCCTGGCGATCGATCGTGGCCCCCGGCACCGGCGTTGACCTCGGGTGCCGCCGTCCGCGGCACTCCTCGCCGCCCGGAGTGCTGAGAACGTGCCAAATCGAGGGAAAGGTCACACGGACCGCCCCTCCTGCGGGCCTGCGAACGAGCGCTAACCTGCGGTCATGAACGTCCTGCCCGAAGGGCTCCCCCTCGCCGCCGAATTCCCGGCCGCACACCGCGAGCAGTGGCAGCAGCTCGTCGAGGGCGTGCTGCGCAAGTCCGGCGCGCACCCCGCGGACGGCGCCGCCGCCGAGCGGGCGCTCACCACCGAACTCCCGGACGGGCTGCGCGCCCGCCCGCTGTACACCGCCGAGGACGCCCCGGCCGAAGCCGGCTACCCCGGCTTCCCCCCGTTCGTCCGCGGCGGCCGGCCGCAGGGCGCCGCCGTCGCCGGCTGGGACGTCCGCCAGCGGCACACCGACCCGGACCGCCGGCGCACCAACGAGGCGGTCCTGGCCGATCTGGAGAACGGCGTCGGCTCGCTCTGGCTGGAGCTCGGCGGCACGGGCCTGCCCGTCACGGCCCTGCCCGAGACGCTGGCCGGCGTGTACCTCGACCTGGCCGCCGTGGCACTCGACGCCGGGCCCGAATTCACCGCCGCCGCCGAGCAGTTGTTCGCCCTGTACGAGGAGCGCGAGGTCTCCCCCGGTGCCGCCGCCGGCAACCTCGGCGCCGACCCGCTGGGCCTCCAGGCCCGCACCGGCGAGACCGGACGCACCACCGCGCTGCTCGCCGAGGCCACCGCGCTGGCCGCCCGCTGCTCCGCCGAGTACCCCGGCGTCCGGGCGCTGACCGTGGACGCCCTGCCCTACCACGAGGCCGGCGCCTCGCCCGCCCAGGAGCTGGGCTGCTCGCTCGCCACCGGCGTCGCCTACCTGCGGGCGCTCACCGCCGCCGGGCTGTCGGTGGACGCCGCGCTCGGCCAGCTGGAATTCCGCTACGCGGCCGACGCCGACCAGTTCCTCACCATCGCCAAGTTCCGTGCCGCGCGCCGCCTCTGGTCCCGCGTCGCCGAGGTGTCGGGGGCTTCCGCGGCGGCCTCGGCGCAGCGCCAGCACGCCGTCACCTCCCGGGTGATGATGACCGCCCGCGACCCGTGGGTGAACATGCTGCGCACCACCGTCGCCTGCCTCGCCGCCGGCGTGGGCGGCGCCGACGCCGTCACCGTGCTGCCCTTCGACAGCGCCCTCGGCCTGCCGGACTCCTTCGCCCGCCGGATCGCCCGCAACACCCAGTCGATCCTGCTGGAGGAGTCCCACCTCGCCCGGGTGATCGACCCGGCCGGCGGCTCCTGGTACGTCGAGCAGCTGAGCGAGGAGCTGGCGGCGGCCGCCTGGGCCTGGTTCCAGGAGATCGAGCGGGCCGGCGGCCAGCAGGCGGCGCTCACCGACGGGACGGTCCGCGAGCGGATCGCCGCGACCTGGGCGGAGCGTTCCGTCAAGCTCGCCAAGCGGCGTGAACCCGTCACCGGCGTCAGCGAGTTCCCACACCTGGACGAACAGCCGCTGGTCCGCGAGCCGGCCCCGGCCGCACCGGGCGGCGGGCTGCCGCAGGTGCGCCGCGCCGAGGCGTACGAGGCGCTGCGCGACCGCTCGGACGCGCAGCTCGCGGCCACCGGCGAGCGGCCGAAGCTGTTCCTGGCCTCGATCGGCACCGCCTCCGCGCACACCGCGCGCACCACCTTCGCCGCCAACCTGTTCCAGGCCGGCGGCATCGCGACGACCTCGCTGGAGTCCGTCGACCCGGCCGCCTTCGCCGAGGCCTTCACCGCCTCCGGCGCCACCGCCGCCTGCCTGTGCTCCGGCGACGCGCAGTACGGCGAGCACGCCGAGGCCGTCGCCGGCGCGCTGAGGGCGGCCGGAGCCCAACGGGTGCTGCTGGCCGGTCGGCTCGGCGAAACCCCGGCAGGAGTAGACGAGTTCATCCACGCGGGCGGGGACGCCATCGCCGTCCTCACCTCCCTGCTCGACCAGATCGGAGTGGCACGATGATCCCCGACTTCACCGGAATCGGGCTGAACGGGGATCCCTCCGGGGACGTCACCGACGGCCAGTGGCGGGCCGCCTGGCGGCAGTCCACCGGCAAGGACGTCGACGAGCTGGTCTGGGACACCCCCGAGGGCATCGGCGTCAAGCCGCTGTACACCACGGCGGACCTGGCCGGCCTGGACTTCCTGGAGACCTACCCGGGCATCGCCCCGTACCTGCGCGGGCCGTACCCGACCATGTACGTCAACCAGCCGTGGACCGTCCGCCAGTACGCGGGCTTCTCCACCGCCGAGGAGTCCAACGCCTTCTACCGCCGCAACCTGGCGGCCGGCCAGAAGGGCCTCTCGGTCGCCTTCGACCTGCCGACCCACCGCGGCTACGACAGCGACCACCCGCGCGTCACCGGCGACGTCGGCATGGCGGGCGTGGCGATCGACTCGATCTACGACATGCGCCAACTCTTCGACGGCATCCCGCTGGACAAGATGTCGGTGTCGATGACCATGAACGGCGCCGTCCTGCCCGTCCTGGCCCTGTACATCGTGGCCGCCGAGGAGCAGGGGGTGGCACCCGAGAAGCTGGCGGGGACCATCCAGAACGACATCCTCAAGGAGTTCATGGTCCGCAACACCTACATCTACCCGCCGCAGCCGTCGATGCGGATCATCTCGGACATCTTCGCGTACACCTCGCAGAAGATGCCCCGGTACAACTCCATCTCCATCTCCGGGTACCACATCCAGGAGGCCGGGGCCACCGCCGACCTGGAGCTGGCCTACACCCTGGCCGACGGGGTGGAGTACCTGCGCGCGGGCCTGGACGTGGGACTGGACGTGGACGCGTTCGCGCCGCGGCTGTCGTTCTTCTGGGCGATCGGCATGAACTTCTTCATGGAGGTCGCCAAGCTGCGCGCGGCCCGGCTGCTGTGGGCGAAGCTGGTCAAGCAGTTCGACCCGAAGAACGCCAAGTCGCTGTCGCTGCGCACCCATTCGCAGACCTCCGGCTGGTCGCTCACCGCCCAGGACGTGTTCAACAACGTGACCCGCACCTGCGTGGAGGCGATGGCCGCCACCCAGGGCCACACCCAGTCGCTGCACACCAACGCGCTCGACGAGGCGCTGGCCCTGCCCACCGACTTCTCCGCCCGGATCGCCCGCAACACCCAGCTGCTGCTCCAGCAGGAGTCCGGCACCTGCCGGGTCATCGACCCGTGGGGCGGCTCCGCCTACGTCGAGAAGCTCACCCACGACCTGGCGCGCCGTGCCTGGCAGCACATCCAGGAGGTCGAGGCGGCCGGCGGCATGGCCAAGGCCATCGACGCGGGCATCCCGAAGATGCGCGTCGAGGAGGCCGCCGCCCGCACCCAGGCCCGGATCGACTCCGGCCGCCAGCCGGTCATCGGCGTCAACAAGTACCGGGTGGACAGCGACGAGCAGATCGACGTGCTCAAGGTCGACAACTCCTCGGTGCGCGCCCGCCAGATCGAGAAGCTGCGCCGGCTGCGCGAGGAGCGCGACGAGGCGGTCTGCCAGGACGCGCTGAACGCGCTCACCCGGGCCGCCGAGGCCGGCCCGCAGCGCGGCGGCTCGCTCGACGGCAACCTGCTGCACCTGGCCGTCGACGCGGCCCGGGCAAAGGCCACCGTCGGCGAGATCTCGGACGCCCTGGAGAAGGTGTACGGCCGGCACAGCGGCCAGATCCGTACCATCTCCGGTGTGTACCGAGACGAAGCGGGCCCCTCGGCCTCCCTCCAGCGCACCCGCGACCTGGTCGAGCGGTTCGAGCGGGCCGAAGGCCGACGCCCGCGGATCCTGGTCGCCAAGATGGGCCAGGACGGCCACGACCGCGGCCAGAAGGTGATCGCCACCGCCTTCGCCGACCTCGGCTTCACCGTGGACGTCGGCCCGCTCTTCCAGACCCCCGACGAGGTCGCCCGCCAGGCCGTCGAGGCGGACGTGCACATCGTCGGCGTCTCCTCGCTCGCCGCCGGGCACCTCACCCTGGTCCCCGCGCTGCGCACCGCGCTCGCCGAGGCCGGCCGGGAGGACATCACCATCGTGGTCGGCGGGGTGATCCCCCCGCAGGACTTCGACGCGCTGTACGAGGCGGGAGCGGCGGCGGTCTTCCCGCCGGGCACCGTCATCCCGGACGCCGCCTACGACCTGCTCACCTCGCTGGCGGCCGACCTCGGCCACGAGCTGTGAGATTTTGATCGTATGCCTCCGCGGACGATCGACCTCGACAGCTATGTGACGGGTGTCCTCGACGGCTCGCGCGCCTGGATCGCGCGCGCCGTCACCCTCGTCGAGTCCACCCGGCCCGACCACCGCGCGCTCGCGCAGCAGTTGCTCCAACGGCTGCTGCCGCACGCGGGCGGCGCGGTCCGGGTGGGCATCACCGGCGTGCCAGGTGTCGGCAAGTCGACCTTCATCGACTCCTTCGGCACCATGCTCACGGGGCTCGGCCACCGGGTCGCGGTGCTCGCCGTCGACCCCACCTCCAGTCGCACCGGCGGCTCCATCCTCGGCGACAAGACCCGGATGGAACGCCTCGCCGTCGACCCGCACGCCTTCGTCCGCCCCTCGCCCACCTCCGGGACGCTGGGCGGCGTCGCCAAGGCCACCCGGGAGTCCATGGTGGTGATGGAGGCCGCCGGCTACGACGTGGTCCTGATCGAGACGGTGGGAGTCGGCCAGTCCGAGACCGCCGTCGCCGGGATGGTCGACACCTTCCTGCTGCTCAGCCTGGCCCGCACCGGCGACCAGTTGCAGGGCATCAAGAAGGGCGTCCTGGAGCTGGCCGACGTCATCGCCGTCAACAAGGCGGACGGGCCGCACGAGACGGATGCTCGCGCCGCGGCCCGCGAACTCGCGGGCGCCCTAAGGCTGTTGCAGGCTCCCGACGCGGCGTGGACGCCCCCGGTGCTGACCTGTAGCGGGCGGGACGGCGCCGGACTCGACGTGCTGTGGGAGCGGCTGCAGCAACACCGCAAGGTCCTCGACGCCACCGGTGCGCTGGCCGCGAAGCGGCGGGACCAGCAGGTCGAATGGACCTGGACGATGGTCCACGACCAGCTCTACGCGCGGCTGCACGAACACCCCGAAGTGCGGCGGCTCTCGGTCGAGTTGGAGACCCAGGTCCGCGCCGGCACCATGCCGGCCGGGCTCGCCGCGCAGCAGATCCTCGACAGCTTCTTCGGCTTGTTCGGCACGCCCTGACGGGAGGCGCTGCTCGGGTGGCTCCGGGGAGGAACAGGTACGAGGGCCGTGCCGGTGTGCACGGCCCTCGCACCGGGTGTGGGGCGCCCCGTTCCCGCCCTCGTCGCCCGGATCTGCACGTGGTGGTGAGCTGTGCGGTGTGCTCTGTCACCTGTACGCGATGCTGAGCTGCATTGTTCGGTGAGGAATCGAACCCCTGCGTTGCTCTTCACGCGCCAGGGGCCGGATGAACCGCCGGCCCGCGGTGTGTGCACGCCTCCGTGGCGACTACCTGCTTCCCCCACCCAGCTTGTGGGGTCAGTCCTCGATCAGGTCGATCTCCCAGTTGGTGCGCTGGATCAGGGTGTCCACCTCGCGGATCTCCTTCGCCAGGGCGTCCGCCTGGGCATGGAGCTCGGCGACCGGCAGGGCGGAGAGGATCCTGAGTTCGGACCGCAACTGCCGTACGGCTCCCCGCTGGTCGCGCCCGGAGGCGGCGTCGGCGGCCGCGGTGATCACCGAGTGGCGCAGCCGCAGGACGTCCCGGCGGGCGAGGGCGTCGGTCAGCGTGCCGCCGCCCTCGATGAGCGAGGTGGAGTTGGTCCGGTTGATCTGACGGATCAGCCGCTCCAGCTCGTCCAGCGCCTCCCCGGCCTGGGCCAGGACCTCCGCCGCGCTCTCGGCCGGTTCCTCGCCCTCCTGGTAGCGCGCACTGCCGACGACGCGCGCCCGCAACTGCTCCACCTGCCGCACCGCAGCCGCGCGCTGCGCGAGCGCTTCAGCCAGTTTCACCGCGTCATCACCTCTACGTCCTGCTGATCGTCCGGCAAGTATGCACATCGGTGCCTGACGGCTCGGCAAGAGGGGTGGAGCCGGCCGGACCGACCCGGCGGGCGCCGGGCGGGTTCACGCCCCTCGACAGCGTTCGGCCGCTGCCCGCACGTCCGCCAGCGCCCTCGCGCGGTCGACCGGCGGCGGCGAGAAGCGTCCGGGCGCCGCCAGTACGTGCTCCTCCCAGCGGTCCTGCCAGAACTCCACCGTCCAACCGGGCCATCGCCGCGGCATCTCGTACGCCTCCGCCGCCGCCCCGAGCACCCACCAGCCCACCCACCGGCGCAGCGGATCGACGTGGATGCCGGCATCGGCCGACGCCCGGCAGACCCCGTGCTCGGGGCCGCCCGCCAGTCGGTCGAGCAGCGCAGCCCCCTCCCGGACCGGATGGTCGTTGACGTTCGCCAACACGTAGCAGTGCTCCGTCCCGACCGTCACCACCGCAACCATCGGCTCGGGGTCAGCCAGTTCCTCGTCGCCCGGTTCGAGCAGCGGCCCCACCGCAATCCCGCACCCACGGGCACGGACGTGTTCGGGGTCCAGCCCCAGGTACGTCCGCAGCTCGGCCGGGCCGTCGTACATCCACCGGACGTCCCACCCCGCCCACGCCTCCTGCAACAGTTCCAGCGTGGCTGCCCGGTGGCGCATCTCGGCGCTCGGCCCTTCCCAGGCGAACAGCATCAACACCTTCCGCCCGAGGTCGATCAGTGCCGCACCCTGGCAGTGCACATCGTCCAGCCACCAGTCGACCGCTCTCAGGTGCCGGACCATCGAGAGAACCTCCGCCGGCCCGGCCAGGAGGTCGAGGTCGATTCCTACCGCCCCGAACCGCGACAGGTACAGCTCGAACTCACCGCTCTCGCGGACAACGACGAAGTTCGCACGATCACCCATCCGCCCAGAATGACCACCCCCGGCACGGGCCGCCACCACATTTGACGCCGACGCCTGGCTGGCGGAAATCGTGCTCGGATGGGGTACGCGGCTGGAGGCCGTCATCCCGGCGGATGAGTACCGGGATGGGCCGCCAGCGGGCCCGCTCAGCCGTGCGGTCAGGCAGGTCGCGCCGCCGCGACCGCGTCGGTGTACAGCTCAGTGGTCAAGTCGTCGTCCTTGATGCCGAGTTCGTCCAGCACCGCACGCACCAGGGCGAGGGCCGGCGCGAGGTCGGCCTCCGTGGCGGCCGTCGTCTCGACCTCGATGAACGTGGCGTCGTCCAACTCGGGAACGCGAACGAACGTGGCGAGCAGGCGCCTTCCGTCGCGCTGGAAGCCGTAGTTGCGGCACCGCTTCTCGAACGCGATGCGAGGGGTGAAGCCCAGGCCCCGCATGATCTCGTGCGCGGCATCGGCGTCCTCGACCTTCGTCTCGGACTCCGGCTTCGACCCGGACGCCTCGTCCACCCGGGCCCCCTTGTACGTGAGCACCGTGCGCGTGTCGTCCGGGCTGTGCACGGTACGGATCCGCAACTCGCGATCGGTGCCCATCAGGCTGCCGTCCGGCGCGTCGTAGTACGTGTCGCGGTAGACCTCGGCGCGGCCGGCACCGTGCCGGGCCTCCAGTTGCTCGCGCACGCCTTCCGGGTCGCGCACGACCGCCTTGAGCTCCGCTTCGATCGCCATCCTCGCCCCTCCGTCAGATCACGCGCTCGGCGCCGTCCACCATCACATCGAACTGCCTGCGCCAGCCCCGGTACAGGGGGCCGTGCGGGGTGGCCAGAACCTTATAGGTCGCCGACTCGTGTCCTTCCCAGTCCGCGTCGAAAGCTCCGACGAAGAGAGTCCGATCCAGCCTGATGATCCGCCACACCGGCACCGCGCTGTACCGGTAGACCTCAACCCGCCCGTACCCGGCCAGCTCTCGCAGTCGGGCCTCTGCAAGCCGGATGCCGCCCGCGAGCGATTCGGTGGATTCGCCGATCTCGGCGGCGCGCCGCTCAGCTGCCGGCGAGTCCGGGTCGAGGAGCAACACCCGCAGTCGCGGGGCGGGATCCCCATTCCAGTCCAGGTATTGGCGCAGCAGGGAGTCCCGCAGAGCCAGGAGCCCGAGACCGCGCACAGCGAGGACGTCCAGTTCAGTGGCCGACCGGGCGGCCCGTTGGATCTCGGCAGTCGCAGAGGCCTGGTCACTGTAGACGCGCGCGATCTCGGGGAAAGTCACCAGGTCGAAGGCTGATCCTGGCGAGCGTCGACCGTTCGGGCTCGGCGCCAGGCCAAGGAGGCGCCTCGCACCGTCGGGGAGATTGAGCCCGTCCGCGATGCGTTCGAAGACATCGAGCTTCGTAACGAGCCGACGGCCATTGATGATCTCGTTCACACGACCTTGGGTCATACCCACTTGCACGGCCAACCGGGCCTGACTGGCCCCACTATGGCGCTGAACGTACCGGAAGATGGCTGCCATATCGCGGCGGCTCAGCGCACGGCACACTTCCTCGCTCTGCCAGGCGAGGTCGGCCAGCTTGATCGGTTCGAGTGCGGTACCCACGAGACGCGCCCCTCATCGGTGAATCCATCCCACGGCGAGATTACCCACTGGATATTGGTATTGACGGTCAGTAACGGGAGTCTGGATCCGTGACCACGGGCCGAGTCCGCTCGGCCGCCTGGTCGACGATGACCCCGATGATCGGCACGACCAGCAGCACCACGACAACCATCGCGAACAGGTAGGGGGTACCCATGGGATGGGGAACCGGCAAGGACGGAAGCTCCGGTGGCGGCAGCGGGGACAACGACGGCGGGCAGGGCAAGCACGCGGGCGACAAGGACTTCAGCACGGCCCCGCAGAATCAGGATCACCAGTCGCGAAAGGCCGGCGGCAAGCACGGCAAGGGCGGCGACGAGAACAAGTGACAACTCACCACCAGGCCCTGGAGCAGGCCGGCGTGCGCGGCCTGCTCCTTGCCGTCTCCCGGCACCTCGGCCGCGATCTGACCCCCGACTGGCGCAAGGCCGCCGAAGCAACACCGCGCCACCGTTTCCTCCCCGACCGCATCTGGCTGAGCGGCGACGACGATGTTCTCGCGCCCTGCGATCGCGGGCACGAGCCCGATCGCTGGTTCGCCGCCGCGTACGCGGACGAACCCGTGGTGACGCAGATCAACGACGGGCAGGAGCCGGAGGATCTGGCCGACGCCTCACCGTCCTCCTCGGCCTCCGCTCCGTCGATCGTCTTCCAGATGCTCGAACTCCTCTGCCTCGCACCGGGGATGCGAGTCCTGGAGATCGGCGCGGGCACCGGGTTCAACGCCGCACTCCTCTCCCACCGGCTGGGCGACACCAACGTGACCACGATCGAGATCGACCCCACCGTGGCCGAACTCGCCCGTTCCAACCTCAAGGCCAACGGCTACGCTCCCGCCGTCGTCTGTGGGGACGGAAGCCTCGGCTGGAGCGGCGAAACACCGTTCGACCGTGTGGTGGCCACCTGTTCGGTGAGACGGGTTCCGTACGCCTGGATCGAACAGACCAGGCCCGGCGGCGTCATCCTCACCCCCTGGTGCGACGACTGGAGCCACGGCGGCCTGCTCCGCCTCACCGTGGGCAACGACGGAACTGCCACCGGCCGTTACACCCCCGACAGCGCCTTCATGCTGATGCGCACCCAGCGCCGCGACCTCCGCCTCTTCCGGGACGTCGTCATGGACGAGCACGTACCGGACGAGTCCACGACCACGCTCGACCCCTGGGCCGTCGCCGACTCGGAGTTCGAGACCCAGTTCGCCCTCGGGCACCGCCTCGGCGACCTCTGGTACGCCTGGCACCACGACCCCGATCTCGATGACGTCGAGACCCGCCTCTGGGTGGCCACGACCGACGGCGGCTCCTGGGCCGCCGTCGACTGGGACGGCACCGAGAACACCGAGCGGTACACGGTGTGGCAGCACGGCCCGCGCCGCCTGTGGGACGAAGTCGAGGCCGCCCACCGCTGGTGGCTGGACAACGACCGCCCCGGGCCGAGCCGCCTCGGCCTCACCATCGGCCCCGGAGGCCATCAGGCCTGGCTGGACGACCCGACGAATACGTGGCCCCTGCCGTAGCGGAGTGGATTGCCCGTCTCATTCAGCACGGCCCCGGACCGCCAGTCCGGGGCTGCCTGCCTGGAACCGATCGGATGTTCCAGGTGGTCAACAAGCCGACAACTGGGCATGTAGAGAGTGGAATTGGCGTTACCGTGGATCGGCTGTCGAGCTGAGCCGGAGGGACGTGGTGGATCGCCGGGGATTCGTGTCCGCCTCCAGCGCGTACGCGCTTGCGGCGTTGGGCCTGTCCGACCTTGATGCCGTCCTGCGGCGGGTACAGGGAAAGACTGGCAGCACAGTGAAGGTCGGCCGGGGCGAGGTCGCAGCGATCCGCCAGATGACGAAGTCGCTGGGCGACACGGCCGCCGAACTCGGTGGCGGCCATGCCCGCCATTTGGCCGTCCGCTACCTCCACGACGACGTCGCCCCCTGGCTGGACGGGACTTGGAGTGAAGCCGTCGGCCGGGAGCTGTTCGCGGCGACCTCCCAACTCGTCCACCTGGCCGGGTGGATGGCCCAGGACGAGGGGAACCAGGACGCTGCCCAGCAGTACTACGCGCATTCCTTCCGGCTCGCTTCCGAGGCCGGCGACGCCGAGTTGGCCGCCACCGCCCTGCGCGGTCTGGCCGTCCAGGCCATCGACCTGGGGTTCAGGCCCACCGCCGTACGGATAGCGGAAGAGTGCGTCGACCAGGCCAAACACCTCGATGACTCCCGATCCCTGGCCTACTACCAGGCCACCCTCGCCAACGCCGCAGCCCTCGACGGCGACCGGCGCACCGCGACCAGCTCGCTCGCCGCGTCCCAGAGCGCGATCGAACGGGCCACCGGCACGCCCGGCGAGTCGTGGGCCTCGCACTACAGCATCGGCCGGTGGGCTCACGAGTCCGGCATGATCCTCGCCCGACTCGGCGACCACACCAGCGCGCAGGAACACCTCCACCACGCGCTCGACATCCACGGCCTCGACCGCCGCCGCACCCGTGCGATCGTCCTCGCCGACCTCGGCACCGTCCGTCTCCGGCAGGACGACGTCGACGGTGCCCTCGCGTCCTGGAACGACTTCCTCGACTGCGCGGACGGCATCCGCTCGGTCAAGGTGCAGGACGCCGTCCGCGACCTCCGGGCCCGCCTCTACCGCCTCCGTGACGTGGCCGGTGCCGGGGAACTCGACGAACGAGCCGCGACGTTAGGGTGAATCGTGGCAGACGACCGACCGGGCCCGTCCGACAGCCGGGAGCACTGGCGATGGGTACGGAGCTTCCTGAACGACCACCGCTTCGAGTTGACCAATCGGCTCCTTGCCGAGAGCACTCCCGAGCGGCTGGTCCCGGGGACTCCGCTGCTGGCTCGCCAGCACTGGATTCCGAAGCAGCCGGTGCCGCTGGAGCGCGTCCGGCTGCGGTGGGTGCCGGACGCGCCGGAGGCCGACCTGGACGGCGGTGAGCCGGAGCTCGACCGCATCCGCCCGCGCCGGAGGAGCGGAACGGCCTACCGCCGCTACGCCGACGCGGTGCGGGAGCTTGCCAGGCCCAGGCTGTTCGAGGATCGAAGCTGCTACCGCCTGCTTGATGTCGGGACGTCTGCGGGCGGTCCGACGCTGACCTTCGGCCGCGGCCGGTACTTCGACGTGATCGACATCTGTGAGGCCGTCGCGCACGAGTACGCGGCGGCGGTCCTGGCGGGCGGGGCCGCCACGCCCTTCCGCGCTGCCATCGGCGATCCGACCGACCTCGCGCGCCGGCCGGTCATGGCGGCCATCAGTACGCTGACCATCCGGCACGATCGCAGGACCGGCGAAGCGGAGTTCGTGCTGCACTGGCGTGATCCCGAGAAGGTCGCCAGCGGCGGGGGTCTCTTCCAGGTGATGCCGGTCGGGATGTTCCAGGCTTCGCACGACGCGCCGTGGAACGAGGGGAACGACTTCGACCTCTGGCGGGCGATCCTGCGGGAGCTGAGCGAGGAACTGCTCGGTGACGCCGAGGACTACGGGAGCGACAGGGCGCCGATCGACTACGCCGCCTGGCCGCTCAACCGGTCGCTCACCGCAGCACGTGAGGACGGCCGCCTGCGGGTGTTCTGGCTGGGCCTCGGGATGGATCCGCTGACCTTCGTCACCGACATGCTCACCGTGGCCGTGTTCGACGCCGAGCTGTTCGACGAGACGTTCCGGCGCATCGTCTCGACCAACGACGAGGGCCACCGCGTCGGGCTGGACGACGCGACGGGGCGCTCGACCGGCATCCCGTTCACAGCCGAGCAGGTGGATCGCCTCACCGGTGCGGAGCCGATGCAGCCCGCCGGCGCGGCGCTCCTGCGGCTCGCCTGGCGGCACCGGAAGGCGCTGTTGCAGCTCTCCTGACCCGAGGAAGGCCCCGGACCGCCCGACCGGTCCGGGGCCGTTCACCTAGTGCGGGTCAGGCGGTCTTGGCGGCCGCGAAGCGGGACGAGACGTCCTGCCAGTTGACGACGTCCCAGAGCTTCTCGACGTAGTCGGGGCGGACGTTGCGGTACTGCAGGTAGTAGGCGTGCTCCCAGGCGTCGAAGGCGAGCAGCGGGGTGGTGCCCTGGCCGACGTTGCCGTGGTGGTCGTAGACCTGCTCGACGATCAGGCGCTTGGCCAGCGGCTCCCAGGAGAGGATGCCCCAGCCGGAGCCCTGCACACCGGTGGTGGCGGTGGTGAGCTGCTTGCGGAAGGCCTCGAAGCTGCCGAAGTGCTCGGTGATGGCGTCGGCCAGCTCGCCCTCGGGGCGGTCGCCGCCCTCCGGGGAGAGGTTCTGCCAGAACAGCGAGTGCAGCACGTGGCCGGACAGGTGGAAGGCGAAGGTCTTCTGCAGGCCGACCAGGCCGCCGAACTGCTCCTTGTCGCGCGCCTCGGCCAGCTGGTCCAGGGTGTCGTTCGCACCCTTGACGTAGGCGGCGTGGTGCTTGGAGTGGTGCAGTTCGAGGATCTCGGGGGACATCGCCCGCTCAAGCGCGGAGTAGTCGTACGGCAGGTCGGGAAGCGAGTAGGTGCCCATGCTGGGACACAGCCCCTTTCGATGAACAGTGATGATCGTGCCGGGACAACACTATTGCGTATGAGTTGCAGGAACGAAGCATGGGCTCCTGCTTATTCCTCACGTCTCGTCGGGCACAATGGTCGCGAGTGCATGTAATGAGTGATGAGGGTGAGTGACTGTGACAGGGTCACCGGTGGTGCTGGGGATCGAGTCCTCCTGCGACGAGACCGGCGCGGGTCTGGTCCGGGACGGCGTACTGCTCGGGCAGGCGGTGGCGTCGTCGATGGACGAGCACGCCCGCTTCGGCGGGGTGGTGCCGGAGATCGCCGCCCGGGCGCACGTCCACGCGATGGCGCCGGTGGTCGGCGAGGCGCTGGTGCGGGCCGGGCTGACACTCGATGACGTCGGCGCCGTCGCGGTGACGACCGGTCCGGGGCTGGCCGGGGCGCTCCAGGTCGGGGTGGCCGCGGCCAAGGGCTACGCGTTCTCGCTCGGCGTCCCGCTGTACGGGGTGCACCACCTGGCCGGGCACGTCGCCGCCGCGACGCTGGACGGCGGGCCGCTGCCGAACCCCTGCGTGGTGCTGATCGTCTCGGGCGGGCACACCTCGCTGCTGCTGGTGCGCGACCTCGCCCGCGATCCGATCGTCCACCTCGGCGACACCCTGGACGACGCGGCCGGCGAGTGCTTCGACAAGGTCGCCCGGATCCTCGGCCTCCCCTACCCCGGCGGGCCGGCGATCGACCGGGCCGCCCGGGACGGCGACCCGACGGCCGTCCGCCTGCCGCGGCCGCTGACCGGACCGCGGGACGACCCGTACGCGTTCTCGTTCTCCGGACTCAAGACGGCCGCCGCCCGCTGGGTGGAGGCGCAGCGCTCGGGCGGCTCGGACCCGTACGTCCCGGACGCGGCGGCCGGGTTGCAGGAGGCGATCGCCGACGTGCTGACCCGCAAGGCGGTGCGGGCCTGCACCGATCACGGGATCGGCACCCTGGTGGTGGTCGGCGGGGTCGCGGCCAACTCCCGGGTTCGGTCGCTGGCCGAGGAGCGCTGCGCGGCGGCCGGGATCGCACTGCGGGTGCCGCCGCTGAGGCTCTGCACGGACAACGGGGCGATGGTGGCGGCGATCGGCGACCTGCTGGTCCGCTCCGGCGCCGAGCCGGCTCCGGCGGAGCTGTCGGTGGATCCGTCGGCGCCGCTGGAGTTCGCGGCGTTGACGCCGTTGGCGCGGACTGCCGCCGCCTGAGGGTTTCACCGCTTTTGCTCCGGATCGCACCCCCGTCGCCGGCCTGACGGCGTGTTGATCCGGCAACGGTTCGATCTCGCCCGACGCGAATCCGTTCCCAAGCCTTCCCCCGGCCGCAATCGCTGTGCCATTTTACATGTCACACATCAGGAACCCGTGTGCCCCCAACCGCACGGCAACCCTCAACGGCCCCGGAGGCCCCCACAGATGCGTCCCTTCCGGATAACCACGGCCCAGGCGCGGAAACTGCCCGCGCTCGGCGCCGCGTTCTTCCTCGCTCTCGGCCTGTTCGCCCCGCAGGCACACGCCGCGACGGCCGACTCCACCACCACCCTCAAGGCCCAGGCCCAGGCCGGCAAGGCGGCGGCGCCGCGCTCCGTCCCGGTGCCCAAGTCCCCCGACACTCCGAAGGACGCCCGCCCGCTGGCCGCGGACCAGCAGGCCAAGGCGACCGCCCCGGCGGCGGGCAGCGCCACCGGTGCGCACGCCGCCAAGGCCGCCAAGCAGCTCTCCGCCGCCCCCGCCGCCGCCTGCAACGTGTCCGCCTTCACCGGCAACACCGGTGCCGCGCTCGTCCAGCAGGTCAAGGCCGCCGACCTCGGCTGCATCAACACCCTGTACAACCTGACCGGCAACGACGCCAAGGGCGCGTTCAACGAGGCGCAGATGGCCACCGTCGCCAACGCCCTGCGCGACGTGTCCGCCGCCTACCCCGGCGACGACTCCACCTCGGCCGGCCAGCTGGTGGTCTACCTCCGCGCCGGCTACTACGTGCAGTGGAACCACTCGGACGTGGTCGGCCCGTACGGCACCACCCTCCAGACCGCCATCCGCGGCGCCCTTGACGGCTTCTTCGCCGCCCCGCACAGCAAGGACGTCACCGAGGCGAACGGCGCGACCCTCGCCGAGGCCGTCACCCTGATCGACAGCGCCCAGGAGAACGCCCGCTACACCGGCGTCGTCAAGGGCCTGCTCAACGACTACACCGGCTCCTGGACCGGCTCGATGGCCGACGCCGTCGGCAACACCAAGACCGTCATCGAGCGCGGCTTCGACCTCCCGGCCTTCACCGCCGCCCTCCAGGCCGACCCCTCCTTCGCCACCGCCATGGCGTCCTTCGTCACCCGCAACAGCTCCCAGCTGAACGGCTCCGACCTGGTCACCTCGATCGGCATCCAGATCGGCAACCTGGTCGCCAACGACGCCACCAAGGCCCAGGGCCGGCCGATCGTCAAGGACCTGATCAACCGCTACCCGCTGGTCGGCGCCACCGGTCCGCTCACCATGAACCTGGTCTGGTTCGCGGAGAAGAAGGACACCGGCAACTGCAGCTACTACGGCACCTGCGACCTGCCCGCCCGGCTCGTCCCGCTCGTGCTCACCGTCGACCACACCTGCAACGCCAACCTGCGCATCCGCGCCCAGGACATGACCGCGCAGCAGCTCGCCGACACCTGCACCAGCCTGATCAACGAGGACCAGTTCTTCCACCAGGTGGTCAAGGACAAGGGCCCGGTCGCCAACGACAACAACACCAGTCTTGAGGTCGTCGTCTTCGACGACTACTACGAGTACAGCCTCTACGCCTGGGAGATGTACGGCATCGCCGTCGACAACGGCGGCATGTACGAGGAGGGCGACCCGGCCAAGGCCGGCAACCAGGCCCGCTTCATCGCGCACGAGGCCTCCTGGCTGCGCCCCGCCTTCCAGATCTGGAACCTCAACCACGAGTACACCCACTACCTCGACGGCCGCTACGACTTCTACGGCGACTTCGCCGCCGGCATGACCACCCCGACCGTCTGGTGGGTCGAGGGCCTCGCCGAGTACGTCTCGTACAGCTACCGGGGCGTCCACTACGACGACGCCGTCGCGCAGGCCGCCAAGGGCACCTACGCGCTGAGCACCCTCTTCGACAACACCTACGACAACTCCGACTCCACCAAGGTCTACAACTGGGGCTACCTGGCGGTGCGCTACATGCTCCAGTCGCACCCGCAGGACGTCGACGCACTCCTCGCCAAGTACCGCGTCGGCGACTGGAACGGCGCCCGCGCCCTCCTCAAGACCACCATCGGCACCTCGTATGACGCCGACTTCGCCACCTGGCTCAAGGCCTGCGGCGCCGACAACTGCGGCAGCCTGCCCACCAGCCAGGCCCCGCTCTGCACCGCCGGCGACACCCGGCAGTACGACAAGAACTGCCGCCGCGACGGCGTCGCCGCCACCACCGGCAACTACAGCTACAGCTTCCTCAACCTGCCCGCCGGCGTGAAGCAGCTGACCATCACCACCAGCGGCGGCACCGGCAACGCCGACCTCTACTACAACGGGGGTGCGTGGGCCACCACCGGGTCGAACCTGGCCAAGTCCACCAACGCCGGCAACGGCGAGACCCTCACCATCACCAACCCGCCGTCCGGCTGGGTGTACTTCAGCCTCTACGCCCAGCAGGGCTTCGGCGGCGTGACCGTCACCACCACGTACAACTGACCTGCGCATACCGAACGTTGAGGAGGGCCCCGCGTGCGGCGGGGCCCTCCTCGCGCGTTCGGACGCCGCGTACTCAGCCCTCCGCCGACCAGGTCACCACGGGCGGGCGGACGGCGGCGCACAACGGGTGGCCCTTGGCGTCCGTCAGGCGCAGCCGGGCCACCAGGACGCCGCGCTCCACCGCCGCCTCGGCGACCTCCCGGTCGACCGCCGCCAGCAGCAGCTTGGCCCGGCGGAACAGCGCCCGGCCGTCCCCGTTCCCGGTCACCCAGTTCAGGTAGACGAACCGGGCGCCGGGACCGCCCTGCACGTACCGGCCGGTGAGGTCCACTCCTCCTGGTGTCGGCCTCGCCTCGCACTCCAGCGACCAGTGGGCGCGCGGCGCGTCACCGGGGAACAGGTCGAGCAGCTCGGCCGGGCGACCCCGGCGTTGGACGGCGACGTGCAGGTCCCGGTAGCCCGGGAAGCCCGGCGCGGCGGCACACTCACGCCCCGGCAGGTCGGTGGCCTCAATCCTCAGTTCCATACCGATATGGTCCCCCACCGCGCGCCTCGGGAAGTTATAACGATCGGCCATCTAATGCGACGCACACTCGACCAGAGGAACAGGGAATCCTTTGTCAAAAGACCGTCAGGGACCTAGCTTTCGCTTGAGGTCCGGAGTTAGATGAAAGCCAGTTCGACTTCCAGGCCGGAATGTCGGATTTCCGCCAAGCCGCGGGCGCTTGTTCCGTTGTGCCCGCAATCTCGGAAAGGGAGAATACCCATGAAGATGATCAAGGCGATCGTGAAGAAGTTCAAGCGTGACGAGGACCTCGCCAACCACGCGTGGGTCCTGCACGTCATCTGATGCACCGTCGGCGGCGGGGGCCCCGGGCATGCCGTGGCCCCCGCCGGCGCGGCGGAGTGCCCCACCCGCTCCCTGTCCGGAGTTCTCCACCGGCTGCGGAGAACTCATTTCATCGCCATTTCATTGGAGGCGGGATTCTCGTGGAGGAAATGGCGCCGACAGCCGGGCGCAGCCATTCCATCGTTTACGCCCCGAAGATCCAGGACCTGCTGACCAGGGAAGAAAAGGTATTCCGGATCGACGCCCGCACGGTCGGCGTCTCCGACTGCGAGCTGATGGCCGAAATCGTCGCGGCGCGCCCCGTGCGGTCGGCGGAGCGCTCGGTCTACAAGCCCGCCGCGGGAGCGGACATCCACCACGACAGCGCGACCCGGACGATCCGCGCGCTGGGCCAGGACGTCATGGCGGGCATCAGGACCCCGCCGCCCCCGGCACGCGGGCTGTCCGGCGCCTGGCCCTACGCGGCCACCTCCTACCTGCGCCGATGGCTCTTCGCGTCCGACCCCCTGCCGGTCTCCCTCCTGTCGAAACGCGGCGTCACCCGCTCCGACAGGCTCTCCCGGATCGTCGACCGCGCCGTCACCGTCTGGCCGGGATCCGCTGCCGAGGGCAGGAGCACCACGCTGGCCGGGCAGATCCGCGACGCTTCCGGCGCCCGGGAGCGGAGGCAGGCCATCGCGCTGTACCGGCGATCGACGGCCACCCTCTGCGACGGGGTCGCCGCGCTGGCCGGCAACGCCCTGTGGCTCATGGGGCCGGACCGGGAGCGGGAGGGCGCCCGCGCCGACCTCACCGAGGTCCTGTGGGAGACCCTGCGGCTGCTCCCACCCGCGTGGATGCTGTTCCGCAACGACGGCCACGCCTACACCGGACTGCACCCCGAGATCCGCCCCGAGGACCGCGTCGCGCTCTTCCCGCTCCTGATGCACCGCGACCCGGAGCACTGGTCCGACCCGCTGGAGTTCCGGCCCGAACGGTGGGCCGGGGTGGCGGACCCGGAGAAGACGCCCGGGTTCATGCCGTTCGGCTTCGACGGAGCCCGCTGCTGGGCCAAGCACCTGGTCGTACCCCTGGCCGAACGCCTGCTGAACGTCGCCTTCGACCACCGGCTCGCCATTCGCGGCCCGCGGCAGGAGACGCACGTCCCCCTGCGTTCCCTGCTCTCCGTGCGGTTCGACGCCGCGGCCAGGGCCTGACCCACGAGCCCCGAACACCCTGACACCACGGGACACACCATGGAATCGCCCACGCTGGCCGACTGGGTCGGCGATGTCCGGAGCTTCACCGGCCACCAGTGGCAGCGCAAGCCCGCGGTCTTCACGCCGGAGGAACTCGCCTCGCCGTTCGACCTGGACGCGTTGGACGCCGCCTTCGACACGGGGCTGCTGCGCACCCCCTACCTGGAGATGGTCCGCTCCACCAAGGTGACCGTCCCGCCCGAGGCCTACACCACGTCACGCGTGGTCAACGGCACCACGTACCACGGCTTCGCCGACCGTGCGAAGGTCCTCGCGCTCCTGGGCGCCGGGGCGACGCTGCTGCTGCGCTGCGTCGACCAGTGGCACCGCCCGACGGGCGAGCTGGTGGCGCGGCTGTCCGAAGAACTCGACCGGCGCGTCGAGGCGTTCTTCTTCGTCACGCCCGCCGGCGGCCAGGGTCTCGCGGTGCACCGTGACGACGCCGACGTGTTCGTCCTCCAGGCGGCCGGACGCAAGACCTGGTACGTCCACGACGCGCCGACCGTGGCGCACTGGTCGCCGGGAGAACTCCCCGACGACGAGCACTCCCCGCGGCTCCTGCACGGCGTCCTCGAACCCGGCAGCGTGCTCTACGTCCCGCGCGGCTTCGCGCACCGCGCGGTCGGCGCCGCCGGCCTCTCCGCCCACCTCTCCCTCACGATCCGCGACATCTCCGTGCCGGACCTGCGGGCCGCCCTGGAGCAGCGGTTGACGGACGGGCTGGACCTCCCGGCGCGCCCGCTGGGCGAGGCCGCGATCGACGACTCCTGCGCCGCGCTGCTCGACCACGTCCGGGCGAGGCTCGACATGATCGAACCGGAGGACGTGCGGCTCACCGCCCGGGCCGCGCAGGCACAGGCGGCCCGGGCGGCGGCGGAGAACGCGGAGCGCGCGGAGACGTTCGCCGAGGCGGCCCGGGCCTGGGAAGGCGGCGGGACCGCCGCCGGGCGGGCCGGGCTGGCGTCCGTCAGCCGCACCTGGCGCCGGCTGCGGGACGCGGCACGCACCACCCACTGACGCGCTGCCCCACCGGCGCACCGGCGCACCGGCGCAGGGCCGGCAACGAGACCCCGCGCGTCCGGCGGGCGCCGCCCGTCCTCCGTACCGCCGTGACGACGGCGGTACGGAGGACGGTCAGCACCGGCCCTCGACGGCCGAGGACGTCAGGGCGTGTCTGACAATTCGCGGCGGATCAGCGCGCGGCGTTGGGCGCCCGGCTGGGCGTGCCGGCGAAGCGTCCTCGTACTGGGTCGTACTTGGGCGTTTCGGCGGTGCGTCCAGGCGGGATGCCCGGCGTCGCGCGCCCGGCGGGAATTGTCAGACACGCCCTAAACCCGCTGCGCCGGGACCGTCCGGTCCCGCTGGAGGTCCAGCAGCTCACGGAACAGCCCGTCCGGGCGCGCCGCCAGCTCCGCCCAGGTGCCGGTCTGCACGATCCGGCCCCGGTCCATCACGATCACCCGGTCCGCCACCGCCGCGTTGGCGATGTTGTGCGTCACCAGCAGCGTGATCCGCCCCGGGGCGAGGGCGCGCAGCGCGTGCAGGATGCGGTGCTCGGCGCGCGGGTCCAGGTCCGAGGTCGGCTCGTCCAGGATCAGCAGCCCCGGGCTGCGCACCGTCCGGTACAGCGCCCGGGCCACCGCCGCCCGCTGCCAGCCGCCGCCCGACAACTCGGCGCCGCCCCACCAGCCCTGGGCCAGCAGCGTGCGCCAGCCCGACCGCAGCCGGGCCACGATCTCGTCGAAGCCCGTCCGCGCGGCCGCCCGCTCCACGTCCGCCATCACCTGCTCGGTGAGGTGCCCCAGGTGGACGTTCTCGGCCGCCCCCAGCGGCCAGCGCGCGAACTCCTGCGGCACCCGGGCCACCCGCGACCACATGCCGTCCGCGTCCAGTTCCTCCACCGGCACGCCGTCCCAGCAGATCCGGCCGGACTGCGGCAGGTAGAGGCCCGACAGCAGCTTCAGCAGCGTCGACTTGCCGCTGCCGTTCTGCCCGATCACCGCCACCACCTCCCCGGCCCGCAGCGTCATGCTGACCCCGCGCAGCGCCGGCTCCTGCTGCTCGCCGGGGTAGGCGTGCCCGAGGTCCACGACCTCCACCAGTCGCGGCGCGTCCGGCACGATCCCGCCGCGCCGGATCCGGTGACCGCCGGCCTCGTCCAGGAAGGTGAAGTAGTCGTCCAGGTACAGGCCCATCCGGTAGAGCCGGGCGCCGTTGCCGACCAGGCCCTGCAGCCCGGACGAGGCCGTCCGCAGCGCGAACGTCGCCGTACCCGCCGCCGCCAGGTCGATCCGGCCGCTCGCCACCAGGTACAGCAGCGTGCCCCAGACCAGCGCGCTGCCCGCCCCCGTGCCCAGCGAGGCCAGCAGGGAGACCTTCGCCGCCTCCCTGGTCGCCCGGTCCGTCGCCTCGACGATCTTCTCCCCGGCGCGGCGGTACTTGGCCATCAGGAACGGCGTGACCTGGTCCGAACGGACCTGGTCCGCACGGGTCTTGTCGATCAGGAACCAGCGGTAGACGCGCAGCGCGCCACGGTCCTCGTTGGTGACCACGGCCGCCAGGTAGTGGATCCGGGCCGTCCGGACGGCCGCCACCCCGGTCGGCACCGAACCCAGCAGCAGCAGCGGCACCAGCCACGGATGGAGCGTCGCCAGGACACCCGCCGCAGCGGCCAGCGAGACCGTCGAGGCGATCACGTCCTGGGCGTTGGAGAGCAGGTCCGGCGTGGTCGAGGCACCCCGATCGGCCGCCTCCCACTGCTCGTTGTACGCGGGCTCGTCGTACGCCCGCAGCTCGGCCGCGCACCCGGCGGCGATCAGCGCCAGCTCCGCCTCCCGGGTGACCCTCGGCGACACCCGGCCGGACAGCCCCACCACCGCGACCCCCAGCACCGCGCGCAGCGCGGCCGAGACGGTCAGCAGGAGCAGCGACGGCGCGGCGGTCCGCAGGTGCTCCCCCACCGGGCCCGCCACCAGCAGCGCGCCCAGGGTGCCGGTCGTCGCGTACAGCGCCAACGCCCCGAACACGCCCGCCAGCGCCTGGCACACCAGCAGCAGCACGGTGGACGTCCGGTCCGCCGCCCACGCCAGCGCCACCGCGCGGCGCACCAGGTGCGGGAGGCGGCGCAGCATCGCGTTCGCCGACATCGACGCGCCGGCCTCGGCGCGGCGGTCGCCGGGGAAGCGCAGGCGCAGCTCCTCGTCGTGCTGGTCGTGGTCCTCGTCGTGCTGGTCGTGGTCCTGGTCGTGCTGGTCGGGCTGGTCGTGGTCGGAGGGGGTGCGGTCGGGCGGGGTGTGGGGCCTCTCGGGCTTCACGATCTGTTCGGACACAGTGCTCCCTGCTCCCTGGTACGGCGGCCGGTGGCCGCAGCGGATCCGCGCGCGGGCAGCCCTCACCGCCGAGTGGGCGTGTGGGGTCGGCAGCGGTGCCGGAAGGCACGCTGCGAAGGGCCTGCTGCGGTGCGGACCCCGATCCTGGCAGCGGTCCGCCGGGCCGTCCGGCGTGTCCCGGCCGGTCTCACTCGATCCGGGCGATTCCGTGTCGGCGGCGGCGAGTTGGTGGCAATCGATCACCGGGAGGGTCCGCGATGTTCGATTCGGGGGCCGACTGCGGCACGCTCCGGGCACGCGGTCCGACGATCACAGGAACATCCCGGCCGAGCCCGCGCTGCCCGACCTCGCCGACCTCGCCGACCGTCTCAGGGGGTCGGCGGGTGGAGCGCGAGGAGGGAGGGGGTGGTGGGGGCGGCGAGGCGGAGCAGCCCGTGGCCGGTGCCGGCGAGGCCGACCATCAGGGAGGGGCTGTGGACGCCGTGCGGGAGGCCGCAGGTCCAGCCGCGGGTGTCGAGGTCGTCGAGGGTGGCGTGGGCCTGCCGCAGGGCGGCGGTGCGCCAGCGGTCGCCGGCGAGCAGGAGGGGTTCGAGGTTGCCGAAGTCGCCGTGGCAGAGCGAGAAGTTGTGGCCGAAGCCCTCGCGGAGGACGGTGGTCAGGGCGGTGTCGCGTTCGGCGAGGAGCAACTCGCGGGCTTCGGGGAGGAGTTCGGCGAGTTCGGTGCGGGCGAGCGCGATGCCCGAGGCGCCGTGGCACCAGAGGGCCGGGTAGTGGGGCGCGTCAGGGCCGTCGTCCTCGCGGACGTCGCGCCAGTTGGCGGCGGCCGGGTCGAACAGGGTGCGTTCGTACTCGACGGCGGCGAGGGCGAGTTGGGGCAGCCGGGGGTCACCGAGATGCCGGCCGGCACGGGCGAGCGCCCAGGCGATGCCGGAGCCGCCGTGCGCGAAACCGGCCAGCGGGCGCTTGACGGTGCCGGCGAGGGAGGCGGGCAGCCAGCCGGCGCCGCCTTCGGGGTGCGGGGCGGCGGCCCGGACGAGGCGTTCGGCGCAGGCGGCGAGGGCGTCGGTGACGGCGGGGCCGGGGCGGACGGCCGCCCAGGCGAGCAGTCCGCCGATGGTGCCCGCGTTGCCGGCGAGGAGGTCGTGCTGGGCGTCGTCGGCGGCGGTGGCGGCGCTGCGGCGCACCACCTGGGCGGCCAGGGCGTCGAGTTCGGCGTCGGGGTGGTGGGCGGCGAGGTGGGCGAGGGCGTAGAGGATGCCGCCGACTCCGGCGAGGCCGCCGCCGAGGCGGTCGGCGCGCCGGCGAATTTGGTGACGTAACGTCAGTTCGGCTGCCCGGGCGGTGCTTCGGTGCTCGCGATCACCGGTGACGGTGGCGAGCTGATGGAGGAAGAGGGCGACGCCGGCCGTCCCGCTGTAGAGGTCGGGGCCGAGTTCGGCGGGTGCCCAGCGGCCGGGCGGGGCCCAGTTGGGGCCGGCCCAGGCGAGGTCCGCGCTCCCCCGGTAGGCCTCCCGGAGGAGCTGTTCGCCGGCGTCGACGGCCTTGGCGAGGGCGCGGGCGGCCAGGTCCGGGCCTTCGGCCGGCCTCCCGGGTGGCGCGGGAGGGGACGTGACCGGGTGGCGGCGCGGCTCGCGGGCGCCGTCCGCGGTGGTCACCGACAGGCGCAGCAGCTGGAGTTGGCGGGCCAGGTCCGGTTCGCCGAGGGCGTCCGCCTTGGCGAGGGCGAGGTCGAGTGCGGGCCGGTCGGTGACACCGGGGATCAGGACGCCGGTGGAGGAGCGGGCGTCGACGCTGTCGGGGCGGATGGTGAAGACCGGGACGTCCCCGCGCCAGAGGTCGGCGCGCTCGTGGTCGACGTAGGCGAGCGCGTGGTCCTCCCAGGCGGGGAGCGCCCAGAGCCGGTCGAGGTGGCGGTCCTGGTCGAGGCCGTCGCGGAGCAGGTCGGGGTGGCAGGCGGTGGCGAGCAGGCTGCGGTACTCGAAGGTGTCGCGGCGGAGCATCCTGGTCTCGTCGGCGGCGAACGCCCGGATGAGTTCCCGGAGTTCGCCCTTGTGGGCGGCGAGCAGCCGGTAGGCCTCGGTGAAGCCGGCTTCGAGCTCGCCGACGTGGTCGGCCAGGCGCAGCGGCCGCCCGGGCGGGACGGGACGGCTGCCGGGCGCCGCGACGGGCATCCGGTGGTACTCCAGGCGGAGCCGGTCGGTGCCCTGGTCGACCAGGACGGGGGCGGGGCGCGGCGGGAGGCTGCCCGGATCCCAGCCGAGGGCGGAGAGGTCGGTGCCGCCGTTGCCCTCGTCCCACATGCGCTCGGGCAGCAGGCCGGAGCGCAGCACCGAGTGTCGGGCCTGGTGGCGGGCGAGCCGTTCGGACTCGGAGAGGTCCTTGGCGGGTTCGGGCAGGTCGGGGTGGAACAGCGCTTCCAGGTCGATCAGGACCGGCTGGTCGCGGACGGCGATCAGGTTCTGGGCGTGGCAGTCGACCGCGTCGAGGGTGTGGAGCAGCGCGGCGAGGGTGCCGGCGCGGTGGTAGAAGTCGCTCAACTCGGCGTCGTCGCTGGCTGGTTCGGCGGCGACGTGGGCGACCCAGCCGTAGCCGTCGCGGGCCAGGTGGGCGAGGTCGTGCAGCGGCAGCCGGAGCATGGGGTTGAGCCAGCGCAGGAGGTGCTGGAAGTGCGTCTCGGCGCCGAGCGGGCGCGGCTTGTAGACGATGCGGGTGCCGTGTTCGAAGCGCAGGGCGCTGACGCTGGCGCCGCCCCGGTGCGGGTCGCCGAGGCCGGTGGCGAGTTCGGTGAGGCGGCCGAGCGGGCGGCCGTCGGCGAAGGTGCGGGCGAGGGCGGGGAGGTCGGCGGCGAGGCGGCGGTACAGGGTGAGGCAGGTGGCGGTCCACTGTTCGGCGGCGGTGGCCAGCCGGTACGCCAGCACCGGGTATTCGGCGAGGAGTCGGACGGCGCGGCCGGGTTCGGTGAGCCGGTCGAGGAAGTTCCGGTAGCGCTGTTCGGGGGTGTCTCCGGTCAACTCGCCGGAGAGGCGGGCGACGTGGAGTTCGGTGATGACGGTGCGGACGGCCGCGGTGTGCGCGGTCGCGGTGAGTGCGGGCAGGACGAGGTCGGCGAGCTGGTCGGGGGTGCCGAGGGTGGCGGGACCGGGGGAAGCCGCGCCCGGGGTGGCGGGGCCGAGTTCGGCGAGGCCGGTGCGCAGGCGGTCGCGGGCGTCGGCGAGCAGCGGGGCGACGAGCCGGGCGAAGGCGTGCTCCTCGGGGAGGTCGAGGGTGTGCCCGGCCTCGAAGGCGGCGGCGAGGCGTTCGGCCCAGTCGGGGGTGCCGAGGCGGTCCGCGAGGTCGGCCGGGTGTTCGGCGAGCAGGGCGCGCAGCCCGTCCGGGTCGAGGCGGTCGGCGGCGAGGCGGCGCTCGAACCAGTCGTCCCGGTCGAAGGGCGGCTGGGCGCGCCAGCGGTCGAGGATCCGCCCGGCACGGTCGGCCCGTTCAGTCCGTTCGGCGCGCTGGGCGTCCGGGTCGGGCAGCGGACCGCGGGCGGCGAGCGGGACGGCTCGGGCGGCGGCCCGACGGATTTCGGACGCGTCAACCACGGGCGGTCTCTCCATGCTCGGTTCGTGCACGACGGTTTCGGTGCTGTGCGCTCGACGGTCGCGGTACCGGGCGTACGCGCCCCGGCGATGCGGCCGGGGCGCGCGCTCACCGGCCGTATCGTGCGTCCGCGACGCGGGCTCCGGCGGTGCGACCGGGGTCCGCGCCGCGGACGGCGGACTCAGAAGCTGCAGACGTGGGCGCAGCTGCTCCAACCGCCACAGGTGCTGGCCTGCACCGCGGCGGTCACGTAGACCTCGTCCGACAGGTCGCCGGCCGGGTGGACCTGGTGGCCCTGGCCGAGGGTGAGCCGGAAGTCCTCGTCCTTGAGCGCGCGGACCTGCTCTGCCGTGGGCTGCATGGTGCCTCCTTCAGACATTCGGGTCTGGCACGGTCGTGCCGGGTCGGGATCCTGGCACCGCCCCACCCGCCGCACCAGGGGTGTGCCGCGCACCGGGCACAATTTCGGCCAGGGTCGAAATAGGGACGAGGCCTCCCCGCCCGTCCTGCTTCCGCAGGCCGCGCCCGCTCCCCCGGCCAGCCGTCGAACCTCCCGTCGCCCTACACCTGTCCGGAATCCGGGCAGTGACGGGGGCCTGAACCAGGCCCCACGTTTGAACGGCCGGGCCCCGGGCAGTCCGCACCGCCCGTCGCTCCTGTGGCCGGGCCGGGCACCGAAGGTCACGATGGAATCCGGCAACCCCCGCCCCCGGCCCGATCGGAGCGCGATGAGCGAGCAGCACAACGTCGTCCTGCTGACCTTCCCGGACGCCGCCACGTGGCGGACGGCCTTCGACGAGGCTCAGCACCTGCCGGGCCTGCGGCAGCTGGCGGCGCTGGAGCGCAGCGCCGACGGCCTGTTGGAGATCCAGGACACCTTCACCCGGGGCGCGGGCGTGACCACCGTCAGCTCCGGCGTCCTCGGCGGCCTGGTGGGCCTGGTCGGCGGGCCGATCGGCGTCCTGCTCGGCTTCGCGGCCGGTGCGGCGCTCGGCAACGCCGCCGAGGAGGGCCGGGCGACGGAGGGCGGCGCCGGGCTGATCATGCTCTCGCCGCGCGTCCCGGACGGCGGCGCGCTGCTCGTCCTGGAGCTCCGGGAGTCCTCCCCCGACCGGGCCGACGACCTGGCCTCCCGGCACGGGGCCACGGTCGAGCGGATCGACGCGCAGGCCTTCGCCGAGCAGGTCCGGACCGCCGAGCACAAGGCGGAGCAGGACCCGGCGGAGCAGGACCCGGCCGCGCGGAACGCGGCGGAACAGGACACGGCGGAGGAGCCCAAGGCGGAGGGTCACCGGCCCGGCGAGGGCGCCTGACCCGCCGCCCGGCCCCTCACTCGGCCCGCAGCGCCTCGATCGTCCGCGCCCGAGCCGCCCGGACGGCGGGCAGCAGCGCCCCGAGCAGCGCGATCAGCACGCCGCCGAACCCGAGCAGCGCCAGCACCGGCGTGCCGAACACGTCGAGGGCCGAGCCGCCGAGGACGGAGCAGGTGGTGGCCACCAGGGCGGCCAGCCCGATCGCGACGGACTGCGTGCGGCTCCGGCGGACACCCGCGCGCACCGCCCTGCCCAGCGCGGTCATGCCGCCACCGCCGAGTCCGAGTCGATCCGGCCGTCCCGCATCCGGACCGTGCGGTGGCGCAGTCCTCGGCGAGGGCCGCCCGCGCGCCCTCGTAGTGGCGGCTCACACCGCTCAGTTCGATCACCGGTTCGCTGCTCGTCCCCCGCTCCTCGTACGTTCCCGCCTGGTGGACGGCACGAAGGTACGGACGGGCGGCGCGCCGGGGACGCTGCCCAGGGCGACTCCGCTCCCCCGTCCGGCCGACCCGGCGCGGCCAGGCCTTCGACCTGGCCCCGGCCCTGTTCCTCGCCTTCGCCTGCGCCCGCTACGCCACCACCGCGAGCAAGGGTCACGGCACCGACTGGTACGGGCTGATGCTGCTGGTGCCGCTCGTGCCGCTGCCGCTGGTGCTGCGCCGCCGCCTGCCGCTGGCGGTGCTGTGGGCGGTGATGCCGGCCGCGCTGCTGGTGCGCCACCAGTCGGAGGACATCGCGTACGCGGCCGGCGTGGCCGTCATCATCGCCGCCTACAGCGCCGCCGCCTACGGGCGCCGCCCGGCGGCACTGCTGCCGATCCTGCCGGCGGCCGCCGCGACGCTGGTGGTGCTCTTCGACGACGCCAAGCTGCCGCACTTCCCCAACGCGGTGATCGCGCTGCTGGTCCTGGTCCCGGTGTTCGCGGTCGCCTACGAACTACGGATGTGGCGCCGCCGGGTGGACGAGGAGCGCGAACGGCTGTCCGCCCTGGAGCGCGGGCGGCTGGCCGCGCTGGAGCACGCGGTGGAGCTCGAACGGGCGTGGATCGTTCGGGAGTTGCACGACGTGGTGACGCACAACGTGAGCATGATGACGATCCAGGCCGGGGCCGCCCGCAAGATCCTGGACACCGCCCCGGACAAGGCCCGCGAGGCGATGGCCGCGGTGGAGGCCTGATCGGCCTGCGCGAACGCCTCGCCGTCTACGGCGGCACCCTGCACACCGGCCCCCGGCCGCGCGGCGGCTACCGCGTCAAGGCCCTTATCCCCCTGGAGAGTTCATGAGCGAGCGGGCGCTGCGCGTGGTGGTGGCCGACGACCAGGCCCTGGTCCGCACCGGGTTCCGGCTGATCCTCGAATCGGAGGGGATCGAGGTGGTCGCCGCCTACGAGACCGGGCTGGTCAACGTCGGCACGGCGGCGCAACCCCGGTAGCGGTCCGCCATCGGCCCGGAGGCGTACACCTCCGGGCCGATGGCGGATCCTCACCGCCCTCCGGACGGCTGACGCCAACTCCCGTCGGCCGCCCGGGAACCCGGGATCACGGGATCGGGCGGGCGCGGGATCAGGCGACGTCGAACCGGTCCAGGTTCATCACCTTGACCCACGCCGCGACGAAGTCGGCCACGAACTTCTCCTTCGCGTCGTCGCTCGCGTAGACCTCGGCGACGGCGCGCAGTTCGGAGTTGGAGCCGAAGACCAGGTCGGCCCGGGTGCCGGTCCACTTGAGCGCGCCGGTGGCCGCGTCCCGGCCCTCGAAGGTGTGCCCGTCCTCCGAGGTGGCCTTCCACTCCGTGCCCAGGTCCAGCAGGTTGACGAAGAAGTCGTTCGTCAGGGCCTCGGGGGTCTCGGTGAGGACGCCGTGCGGAGACTGCTGGTAGTTGGCGCCCAGCACCCGCAGGCCGCCGACCAGGACGGTCAGTTCGGGCGCGCTCAGGGTCAGCAGGTTCGCCTTGTCGAGCAGCAGGTACTCGGCGCCCAGCCGGCTGCCCTTGCCCACGTAGTTGCGGAAGCCGTCCGAGGTCGGCTCCATCGCCGCGAAGGAGTCGACGTCGGTGAGCTCCTGCGTCGCGTCCACCCGGCCCGGTGTGAACGGCACCACCACGTCGTGGCCGGCCGCCCGGGCGGCCTTCTCCACGCCGACGCCGCCGGCCAGCACCACCACGTCCGCCAGCGAGACCTGCTTGGCGCCGGACCGGGCGTTGAACTCCTGCTGCACGCCCTCCAGGGTGCGCAGCACCGAGGCCAGCCGGTCCGGCTCGTTGACCTCCCAGCCGATCTGCGGCTGGAGCCGGATCCGGCCGCCGTTGGCGCCGCCGCGCTTGTCGCTGCCGCGGAAGGAGGAGGCCGCCGCCCACGCGGTGGACACCAGCTCGGAGACCGACAGCCCGGAGGCGGCGATCCGCTCCCGCAGGGCGGCGACGTCCGCGGCGTCGATCTGCCGGTAGTCGACCGCGGGCAGCGGGTCCTGCCACACCAGTTGCTCGGCCGGGACCTCCGCGCCGACGTAGCGGGCGACCGGGCCCATGTCGCGGTGGGTCAGCTTGAACCAGGCGCGGGCGAAGGCGTCCGCGAGCTCCTCGGGGTGCTCCAGGAAGCGCCGGGAGATCGGCTCGTAGACCGGGTCCAGGCGCAGCGAGAGGTCGGTGGTCAGCATCGTCGGGGCGTGCCGCTTGGACGGGTCGTGGGCGTCCGGGACGGTGCCCGCTCCGGCGCCGCCCTTCGGCTTCCACTGGAAGGCGCCGGCCGGGCTCTTGGTCAGCTCCCACTCGTAGCCGAACAGCGTCTCGAAGAAGCTGTTGTCCCAGGTCACCGGGGTGGCCGTCCAGGCGCCCTCCAGGCCGCTGGTGATCGCGTCCCCGCCCTTGCCGGTGCGGAAGGTGCTCTTCCAGCCGAGGCCCTGCTGCTCGATCGGGGCGTCCTCGGGGTCGGGGCCGACGTTGTCCGCCGGGCCCGCGCCGTGGGTCTTGCCGAAGGTGTGGCCGCCGGCGATCAGCGCGACGGTCTCCTCGTCGTTCATCGCCATCCGGTAGAAGGTCTCGCGGATGTCGCGGGCGGCGGCGAGCGGGTCCGGGGTGCCGTTGGGGCCCTCGGGGTTGACGTAGATCAGGCCCATCTGGACGGCGGCGAGCGGGCGCTCCAGCTGGCGGTCGCCGGTGTAGCGCTCGTCGCCGAGCCAGGTGGTCTCCGGGCCCCAGTAGACGTCCTCGTCCGGCTCCCACTCGTCCACCCGGCCGCCGCCGAAGCCGAAGGTCTCGAAGCCCATCGACTCCAGGGCGACGTTCCCGGCCAGGATCATCAGGTCGGCCCAGGAGAGGTTGCGGCCGTACTTCTTCTTCACCGGCCACAGCAGGCGGCGGGCCTTGTCCAGGCTGGCGTTGTCGGGCCAGCTGTTCAGCGGGGCGAAGCGCTGCTGCCCGGCGCCGGCGCCGCCTCGGCCGTCGCTGATGCGGTAGGTGCCCGCGCTGTGCCACGCCATCCGGATGATGAAGGGGCCGTAGTGCCCGTAGTCGGCCGGCCACCACGCGTGCGAGGTGGTGAGGGCCGTCTCGATGTCCCGCTTCACGGTCGGAAGGTCGAGGGATCCGAACGCCGCGGCGTAGTCGAAGTCCGCGCCGAGCGGGTTCGCCACGGCCGGATTCTTCGCGAGGATCTTCAGATTGAGCCGCTCCGGCCACCACTGGCGGTTTCCGCCGCCCTGGGTGGGGTGCGGCGCGCGCCCGTGGGCCACCGGGCAGCCACCCGTGCCCTCCGCCTGCGGCTCGGGTTCGGTAACGATGGGATCGTGGTTCTCAGACATGGAAATCCTTCCCTACAAGGCGGATCACGGTGTCTTGACTGCTACTTCCTGCTACCCAGGCTATCGCCGGAGCCGATCCTACGATGGACTCGATCCACGTCAAGATTGACACCAAACCCATATCCGATCGGGAACCGGAGAGAAGCCGCAATCACTTGGTAAAATCCGGTCTTCCCATTGACCTGAATAGGTGAACCGATATGAGTGACCTGCTGGAGCGACTGCGCGGACGCGGCTGGCGCCTCACCTCCCAGCGGCGTGTCGTGGCGGAGGTCCTGGACGGCGAGCACGTTCACCTCACCGCCGACGAGGTCCACGCCCGAGCCGCCGAACGCCTGCCCGAGATCTCCCGGGCCACCGTCTACAACACCCTCGGCGAACTGGTCACCCTCGGCGAGGTCATCGAGGTCTCCACCGACGGCCGGGCCAAGCGCTACGACCCCAACGCCCACCACCCGCACCAGCACCTCGTCTGCACCCACTGCGGCACCATCCGCGACGTCCACCCCACCGACGACCCCCTCACCGCCCTGCCCACCGACCAGCGCTTCGGCTTCACCGTCACCGACGCCGCCGTCACCTACCGCGGCCTCTGCCCGGCCTGCGCGGGCTGACCACGGGCTGACCACGGGCCCGGACTCACATCCCCGCCCGGACCGAGGACCGGGATTCCCTGCGAAGATCGAGGGATGGAACTGACGATGGTTGACGTCGCACCGGGGAGCGCCGCCATGGCGGCCGATGTCGGGCCGCTGATACGGCAGTTGAGGCCGGCCCTGACCGCCGAGGGGTTCGCCGCCTTCGCCGCCGAGGCGCACGCGCAGGGGCTGGCATTCACCGCCGCGTACGACGGTCGCGGGCGGTGCGTCGGGGTGGCGACCCACCGGGTGCTGGCGACCAGCCGCGGCCGGCTGCTGTTCGTCGACGACCTGGTGACCGACCGCGCGGTGCGGTCGGCGGGGGTCGGCGGGCGGCTGATGGCGGAGCTGGAGGAGCGGGCCCGGCGGGCGGGGTGCGCCCGGATCGAGCTCGACTCGGGGGTGACCAACCACGGCGCGCACCGCTTTTATCACACGGCCCGGATGTCGATCGTCGCCCTGCACTTCGCCCGCGAGATCCGGGCCGGTTCGTAGCGGTTCGAGGGGACGGTCGGTTCGCGGCCCGCGGTGCCGGCCGGTTCGTGGTACGCGATGCCGGTCCGTTCGCGGCCGTTCGCCGCGGCACCGGGCCGGAGTTGACACGGAATCACGGAGTTGACGGACCCGCCGGCCCGCCCTTGACCCCCGCCGGGGCCGGGCTGGGACGATCCCCGGCATGGGCGAAACCATCAACGAGAAGCAGCCGATATTCTCCGCCGACGCCGACATTCGAATTTCCGCGACACCGGTCGAGGTCTACGCGGTGGTCAGCGACCTGCCGCGCAGCGGCGAATGGAGCCCGGAATGCCTGGGCGGTGAATGGACGGTCGGCGAGCCGGCCGCCGTCGGGTCCGTGTTCCGCGGCGACAACCTCCGCGGCGACGACATCGTCGCCTGGGCGCCGGTGGTCCGCGGCCGGTGGACGACCCAGTCCGAGGTGGTCGCCGCGGAGCCGGGCCGGACCTTCCGGTGGGCGATACACAACTCGGACGGCCAGAAGCAGGAGAGCATCTGGGGCTTCGACATCGAAGCCGCCGAGGGCGGCGGCAGCCTGCTGACCCACCACTTCCGCATGGACTCGGCCACCCAGGGCATCAAGGGCATCACCGCGGAGATGGACGCGGCCGAGAAGCAGCGCTTCTTCGCGGAGTGGGGCGACAAGATCTCCGGCGATCTGGCCGCCACCCTGCAGCGCATCAAGGCCGTCATCGAAGAGGCGTGACGCCGGGCGGTATCCGGCCTTTCCGCGATTCGCCCGGAATTCCCGGGCTCGTACCCGGGCACGCGGCCATTCGGACGCCCGGGCACGCCAATTCACCTCGGACGGTGTCCCTTTCACCGCGGGTGGTGTCCATTCCATTCACGTCAGGCGCCGACGGCGCACAGCCGCGGCCCGGGAGGCGTACAGGTGCTTCTTCAACGTATCGGAAACCGGGGAATTCAGCTCGGGATGCTCTTCGAACGCGCCGCGGCCAGACACGGCGCGAACGTCCTCATCCTCGACCACGACCTCGACGCGGCACCGGAGTTGGGCCGCAGGGCGACTGTCGCCGAGGTGTCGGACCTGGTGGACGACCTGGCGTCCCGGCTCTGGGCGGCGGGCGTGCGGCCGAGCCGGCGGGTGGTGGTGTACAAGGCCGACGGCTTCGACATCACGCTGCTCGCGTGCGCGGCGGCGCGGATCGGGGCGGTCCCGGTCCTGCTGTCGCCGGCTCTGGACGGCGCGACCGTCGCCGAGCTGGTCCGCCGTACCGACCGGCCGTTCCTGGTGACCGACCAGGAAAAGCTGGACAACGTGCTGCCCGAGACGGTCTTCGACCTCGCCGACCGGGTGGTGCTGACCTCCGGCTCGTACCGGGACGCCGTCGAACTGCGGGCGCTGGCCGGGGTGGAGAGGGTCAAACCCGTCATCATGCCGGCCGACCACCCGACGCTGATCACCCACACCTCGGGCACCACCGGGACGCCCAAGCTGGCCGTGCACACCGGGTTCAGCCTGCAGTCCCGCTACCGCCCGCAGGCCTCCGTCATCGCCCCGCTGATCCCGGGCCGGGAGACCATCGCCATCCACGTCTCCTTCGTCCACTCCCGGCTGATCACCGCACTGGCGATCTCGCTCTACCGCGGCTTCCCGCTGGTCGTGCTGCGCGAGTCGGACCCGAAGCACGTCGGCGACCTGTTCGCGCGGCTGAAGCCGGGCATCCTGGAGGCGCACCCCAACTCCTTCATGGAGTGGGAGGAGTTGGCGCAGGACCCGCGCGGCCCACTGTCCAACGTCAAGCTGTTCAGCAGCACCTTCGACGCGATCCACCCGCGGACCGTGCACCGGTTGCTGCGCGCCACCCGGCGCCGCTCGCCGCTCTTCGGCCAGTTGTACGGGCAGAGCGAGGTCGGCCCGGCCATCGTCCGCGGCTTCACCCGGCGCCGCACCCTGGACGACGACGGCCGCTGCGTCGGCATGCCGTTCCCCGGGATGACCGACGTCCGGGTCGTCAGCCGGAACGGCAACCCGCCGTCCGCACGGAACCCGGGCTTCATCGAGGTGCGCAGCGACGGGCGCATCGTCACCTATCTCGGCGAGCAGGACCGCTACGACGCCCAGGTGTCGGCGGACGGCTGGTGGCGGATGGGCGACGTCGGCTACCGCACCAAGTGGGGCTGCGTGCACCTGCTGGACCGCGAGGTCGACCTGATCGAGGGCTTCGGCAGCACCCTCGCGGCCGAGGACACCCTGTTCGGCCAGCTGCCCGGCCTCGCCGAGGTCATCATCATCCCCGGCCCGGACGGCCGGGCCGTGCCGGTGGTGTGCACCAAGGACGACGAACCACTGGACCTGGCGGCCTGGCGGCGCGCCACGGCGTCGCTGCCGCCGATGGCCGAGCCGGTCCACCGACGGCTGGACGAGCTGCCGAGGACCGCCACCACCAAGATCAAGCGCCTGGAACTCGCCCGCCTGCTGCTCGCCGACGCCCCGCAGGGCACCCGGGCGGACGTGGAAGACGTGGAGGACGTGAAGCCATGAGTGAGCGAAGCCATCTCGTCATCGAGAGGTGCGCGCGGGCGAATGCCCCTGCCGAGCGAAGCGAGGCGGGCGCATGAGCGGAGTGGGCGGCAAGGCGGCATTGGAGGTCTGCGTCATCGGGGCCGGCCCGCGCGGCCTGTCCGTTCTGGAGCGGCTCTGCGCCAACGAGCGCGCGGCGCCCTCGCACGGCTCCATCACGGTGCACATGGTCGACCCGGCCGCGCCCGGCGCCGGCGCCGTCTGGCGCCAGGACCAGTCACGGCACCTGCTGATGAACACCGTCGCCTCGCAGATCACCGTGTACACCGACGACAGCTCCCGGATCGACGGCCCGATCGAGCCCGGTCCGAGCCTGTGGGAGTGGGCGGTGGAGGTCGCCGAGGCCGGCGCCGCCTCCGGGCAGGACGAGGAGTGCGTGGCCGAGGCCCGCACCCTGCGAGCCGACAGCTACCCCACCCGGGCGTTCTACGGGCGCTACCTGAACGCGAGCTTCCGCCGGGTGGTGGACGGCGCGCCCGCGCACGTCACCGTCCAGGTGCACCGCTCGCGGGCGGTGGCGATGGCGGACACCCACGGTGTCCCCGGCGGCCCGCAGGGCATCCGCCTGGAGAACGGCAGCCGGCTCAACCACCTGGACGCCATCGTGCTCGCCCAGGGCCACGTCGCGGCCCGGCCGACCCCGCACGAGGAGCGGACGGCGAGCCTGTCCCGGATCCACCACCTCACCTACATCACCCCGGCCAACCCGGCGGATCTCGACCTGAGCGGCATCCTGCCGGGCCAGCACGTACTGTTGCGCGGCCTCGGGCTGAACTTCTTCGACCACATGGCCCTGTTCACGGTCGGCCGGGGCGGCGCCTTCGTCCGCGCGGACGGACGGCTGGTGTACCGGCCGTCGGGCCGGGAGCCGAAACTGTTCGCCAGTTCGCGCCGCGGCATCCCGTACCACGCCCGCGGCGAGAACGAGAAGGGCGCGTACGGCCGTTACTTCCCCCGGTTGCTGACCGCCGAGTACATCGCCGGGCTGCGCGAGCAGTCCGCGGCCGGCGAGCCGGTGCAGTTCCGCACCGACCTGTGGCCGCTGATCGCGCGCGAGGTGGAGAGCGTCTACTACGGCACGCTGCTCGACGCGAAGGGCCGCGGCGCCGAGCGGGAGCCCTTCGTCCAGCGGTACCTGACGGTCGCCCACGGCGGCGGCTTCGCGGCCCTGCTCGACGAGTACGGCATCCCCGAGTCGGAGCGGTGGGACTGGGAGCGGCTCTTCCGCCCTTACGGGGACCGGGAGTTCAGCGGGCCGGAGGACTTCCGCGACTGGCTGCTCGGGTACCTGGCCGAGGACGTCGAGGCGGCCCGCGCCGGCAACCTCAGCGGCCCGCTCAAGGCCGCCCTGGACATCCTGCGCGACCTGCGCAACGAGATCCGCCTCGCGGTGGACCACGGCGGGCTGGAGGGGAACTCGCACCGGGACGACCTGGAGGGCTGGTACACCCCGCTCAACGCCTTCCTGTCGATCGGCCCGCCGGTCTCCCGGATCGAGGAGCTGATCGCCCTGATCGAGGCCGGGGTGGTCGAACTCACCGGCCCGGGCACCGAGATCCGGATCGACACCGAGGCGGCCGCCTACGTGCTCACCTCCCGGGCGGTGCCCCAGCCGCCGGTGCGCGCCACCGTCCTGATCGAGGCCCGGCTGCCCGAACCCGACCTGCGCCGCACCACCGACCCGCTGCTGCAGCACCTGCTGAGCACCGAACAGGCCACCGCGTACCGGATCCCGGGCACGGGCGGCACCGACTACGAGACCGGCGGCCTGGCCGTCACCAAACGGCCGTACCGGCTGCTGGACACCCGGGGCCGCGCGCACCCGCGGCGCTACGCCTACGGGGTGCCGACCGAGTCGGTGCACTGGGTGACGGCGGCCGGAATCCGGCCCGGCGTGGACTCGGTGACGCTCGGCGACTCGGACGCGATCGCCCGCTCGCTGCTCGCCCTGCCGCCCACCACCCAGCTGCCCTTCGGCGTCCGGCCGGACGCGGCCGTCACCGACCTGACCGGAGTGCTGATATGACCGACCCTGACGAGCCGGCCGCGCCGGACGAACCCGGCGGCCCGCACGACCCGCACGACCCGCACGACGCGGCCGACATCCTGACCGACGCCGGGCTGCTGTCGCCGGTCCGCGCCGGGACGCCGGTCGAGGCCGCCGTCTGCGACCGGGCCTGGCTACAGGCCATGCTGGACGCCGAGGCGGCGCTGGCCCGGGCCCAGGCCGGGCTGGGCACCCTGCCGAAGACCGCCGCCGACACCATCACCCGCCTGGCCCGCGCCGAGCTGCTGGACCTGCGGGCCCTCGCGGTCGAGTCCCGGGAGACCGCCAACCCGGTGGTCGGGCTGGTCCGGGCGCTGACCGGGGTGGTGGCGGCCGAGGACCGGGCCGCCGCCGAGTACGTCCACCGCGGTTCCACCAGCCAGGACGTCCTGGACACCGGCGCGATGCTGGTGGCCGCCCAGGCCCTGCGGATCATCCGCGCCGACCTCGCCCGCACCGCGCGGGCCCTGGCCGTCCTCGCCGAACGGCACCGGGACACCGTCCTCCCCGGCCGCACGCTCGCCCTGCAAGCCGTACCGACCACCTTCGGCCTCAAGGCAGCCGGCTGGCGCCAGCTCGTCCTGGACTCCGAGCAGCGGCTCGGACGGGTCGCCGAGCACGGTCTGCCGGTCTCGCTCGGCGGCGCCGCCGGCACCCTCGCCGGGTACCTGGAGTACGCCCGGATCGACGGCGCGGCCGCGAACGGGGCGGCGCCGGACCCGGGCGACTACCTGGACCGACTGCTCACCGCCTTCGCCGCCGAGACCGGGCTGGCCCGCCCGGTGCTGCCCTGGCACGCGCTGCGCACCCCGATCGCCGACCTCGCGGGCGCGCTGGCCTTCACCGCCGGCGCCCTCGGCAAGATCGCGATCGACGTGCAGTCGCTGACCAGGACGGAGGTCGGCGAGGTGGCCGAGCCCACCGCGGCCGGGCGCGGCAGCTCCTCCGCGATGCCGCACAAGCGCAACCCGGTGCTGGCCACCCTGATCCGCAGCGCCGCGCTGCAGGTGCCGGTGATCGCCACCGGGCTCACCCAGTGCCTGCTGGCCGAGGACGAGCGCTCGGGGGGCGCCTGGCACGCCGAGTGGCAGCTGCTGCGCGAGGCGCTGCGGCTGACCGGGGGCGCCGCGCACACCGCGGTGGAGCTCGCCGAGGGGCTGGAGGTCAAGCCCGAACGAATGCGCACCAACCTCGAACTGACGGGTAGTCAGATCGTCTCGGAGCGGATCGTCGCCGTCCTGGCACCCCGGCTCGGCAAGGCGGCGGCCAAGCAGCTGCTCACCGAGGCGTCCGGCGAGGCCGACCGCGACGGTCGGCCGCTGGAGCAGGTGCTCGCCGAACTGCCCGCTCTCGACGGCATGTTCGGCAGGGTCGAGCTCTCTCGGCTGTGCGATCCGACCACGTACACCGGAGCGGCCGGCCCCCTCGTCGACCGGGCCCTGCGCGAGCCGTGAGGCCGGCCCGGCGTCCGGCGCCCCGGCACCGGGCGCCCGAGCGATCCGCGACCAACCGAAGGGGAAGAGGAGCATGTTCCTGCAACGCGTCGGCAATCGAGGCATCCGGCTGGGCACGGTCTGGGACCGCGCGGCCGCCCGTCACCCGGCGAGCCCGGTCTACCTCGACCACGACCTCGACATCGCCCCGGAGCTGGGCCGGCGGGTCACCCTGACCGAACTCGCCGACCTGGTCGATGACTTCGCCGCCCGGCTGTGGGCTTCCCAGGTCCGCCCCGGCTCGCACGTGGTGATCCACAAGTCGGACAGCTTCGACATCTCCCTGCTCGCCTACAGCGTCGCCCGGGTCGGCGGGGTACCGGTGCTGCTGTCCCCGAAGCTGGACGGCGCCACCGTCGCCCGCCTGCTGGGGCGACTGTCCCGGCCGACGCTGCTCACCGACGCGGCGAAGCTGGAGCAGGCACTCCCGTCCGAGGTGTTCGACCTGACCGAGCGGGTGCTGGTGGCCACCGGGGAGTTCCCGGGCGCGACCGCGCTGGCCGGGCTGGCCGGGGTCGAGCGGGTGGCGCCGGTGACCATGCCGCAGGACCGGCCGGCCCTGATCACCCACACCTCGGGCACCACCGGCCTGCCCAAGCTCGCCGTCCAGACCGGCATCACGATCCAGGCCCGCTGCCGCCCGCAGTCGGTGCTGCTCGCCCCGGTCGGGCGGCACGAGCCGATCGCCGTGCACGTCTCCTTCGTCCACTCGCGGATGATCAGCGGGGCCGCGCTGTTCGCGCTGCGCGGCCATCCCATGATCATCCTGCGGGACGACGAGCCGGAGCACGTCGCGAAGCTGTTCGCCCGGATCCCCCCGGGGGTGATCGAGTCCCACCCCAACACCCTGCTGAGCTGGGAGGTCCTGGCGGACCACCCGGCGAAGCCGCTGGCCAAGGTCCGCTGCTTCAGCAACACCTTCGACGCCATCCACCCGCGCACGGTCGACACCCTGCTGGGCGCGTCCGAGCGCAGCCTGCCGTTCTTCGCCCAGACGTACGGGCAGAGCGAGACCGGCGCCATCGCCGCCCGCACCTACACCCGGCACCGCCGCAGCGGCGCCGACGGCCGCTGCGTCGGGCGGACCTTCCCCGGGATGACCGAGGTCCGGGTGGTCAGCCGGGACGGCCGGCCGGTGGCCAAGGACTCCCCCGGCCACATCGAGGTGCGCAGCGGCGGGCAGATCGTCACCTACTTCGGCGAACGGGAGCGCTTCGAGGGCCAGTTCTCGCGGGACGGCTGGTGGCGGATGGGCGACCTCGGCTACCGCACCCGGTGGGGCTGCCTGCATCTGCTGGACCGCGAGGTCGACGAGATCCCGGGGATCAACAGCACCCTGGACCTGGAGGACAAGCTGTTCACCCGGCTGCCCGAGCTGCTGGAGGTGATCATCGTGCCCGGCGGGGACAAGGCCCCGGTGCCCGTGGTCTGCACCCGGGACGACCAGCCGCTCGACCTCGCCCGCTGGAACCGCGCGGTGGCCGGCCTGCCCACGCTGGCCCCGCCGGTGCAGCGCCGGCTGGACGAACTGCCGCACACCGCCACGACCAAGGTGAAGCGGCTGGAGCTGGCCAGGGAGCTGGCCGCGGCCGAGGAGGCCTGAGCCGAGGAAGGCGTCGGCCCCGGCGGTGTCGTGAGACCCGCCGGGGCCGACGCGTGTCAGGAGGAGCCGATGGCCGGCAGGCTCCGCAGGACGGACCGCAGGTCCCCGGGCCCGAGCCGGACACCGAAGTCCTCCGCGAGGACGGTGGCGTACCGCTCGTCGGTGAGGTCCGCGGCCTCCGTCGTGCCGTCGGCGCGGCCGACGACCAGCCGCCGGCCGTCGAGGGAGAGCCGGCGCTGCGACGTGATCTTGGACAGGTAGGCCCGGCCGGTGAACGGGGAGCGCTCGTGGGTGGAGGTGTAGTGGTTCATCACCACGCAGTCGACCTGGTGCAGCGGCAGGCCCGTCTCGAACCGGTAGAGCGGCAACCACCCGTCGGGGCGAAGGAGTTCGAGCACCCAGCAGTCCGGCTCCGAGCCGACCCGGCGGAGCCGGTGAGTCCAGCCGTCGGGCTCGGCCAGGGCGCCGTCGGTCAGCGGCAGCGGCTCCAGCGGCCCCTTGTCGCCGAAGCCGACGTCGGCGAGGAAACGCGCCTGGCCGACCGTCACCAGCAGCACCAGGTGGGTGCGTGGCAGCGGTCGGCCGGCGTTCAGCAGGGCGCGGGCGGCGAGCCTGGTGACCTGGAAGCCCAGGCGTTCCAGCACCGCGGCGAAGAGCAGGTTCTGTTCGAAGCAGTAGCCGCCGCGGCCGCCGGCGACCAGCTTGGCCTGGACGCGGTCCAGGTCGAGCGGGACGCCGCGGCCGAGCGGGATGTCGAGGTTCTCGAACGGGAGGGCCAGCAGGTGGGCGCGGTGCAGCCGGCGCAGCGTCCCGGGTTCAGGGGGCAGCGGACCGGAAACGCCCGTGCGGGCCAGGTAGGCCCCGACGTCGAGCAGTTCCGCTCCCCATTCGCCGGTGGCGCGGTCATCGCCCATCCTGTCGGCCCCTCTCCCGTGCGGTCTCCCGGAGACTACCCGGCAAGGATCGCCCCGGCACGGAGGACCTCGGCGATCAGGCCGCCGACGATCCGGGGGCCGTCCTGGGTGAGCACCGACTCGGCGTGGAACTGCATGGACGCGAAGTGCGGGCCGCGCAGGGCGTGCACCTCGCCGGTCTCCCGGTCGCGGACGGCCTCGATGGTGCCGACGCCGTCCACGTCGACCGTGTCGTGCGGGCTGACGGCGGCGAAGGTGTTGTAGAAGCCCACCCGCTCGCGGGCGCCGAACAGGTCGATCTCGCGTTGGACGCCCTGGTTGGGGACGTCCCGGCGACGCAGCGGCAGGCCGAGCAGGGTGGACAGCACCTGGTGACTGAGGCAGACCGCGACGAACGGGCGCCGCCGGGCGAGCAACTCGGCCACGGCGGCGCGCAGACTGGCGATCTTGGGGTGGTCGGCCTGCCGCGGGTCGCCCGGCCCCGGGCCCATCACGACCAGGTCGAAGCCGTCGAAGGCGTAGTGCTCGTCGAACCGACGGATCGTCACTTCAAGCCCGAGTGACTGGAGTTGGTGGCCGATCATGGCGGTGAAGGTGTCCTCGGCGTCGATCACGAGCACCCGGCGCCCGGCGAATTCGGCGAGTCGCCGGCCGCGGTCCGCGTCCTCGGCCAGCCAGAAGTCCGAGATGACGGTGTTGCGCCGCTCCAGCGCGGCCCGTACCCGGGGGTGGCCGGCGAAGGTGCGCGGGCCTCCGGCTTCCAGCGCGGCCAGCAGCCCGGCCGCCTTGGCCCTGGTCTCGGCGACCTCGGAGGCCGGGTCGGAGTGGCGCACCAGGGTGGCGCCGACCCCGATCCGGATCCGGCCGGCGGTGTCGATGTCGGCGGTGCGGATCAGGATCGCGGAGTCCATCGTGCGCCCGCCGCGCTCGTCCCGGCCGATCAGCGCGGCCACGCCGCTGTAGTAGCCGCGCCCGGCGGGCTCGTGACGGCGGATGACCCGGGCGGCGCTCTCCAGCGGGCTGCCGGTGACGGTCGGGGCGAACATCGTCTCGCGGAGGATCTCGCGCGGGTCGCGGTCGGTTCGGCCCTCGATGAGGTACTCGGTGTGCGCGAGCCGGGCCATCTCCTTGAGGTACGGGCCGACCACCCGGCCGCCGCCCTCGCAGATCCGGGCCATCATCTTGAGCTCCTCGTCGACCACCATGTAGAGCTCGTCGGCCTCCTTGCGGTCGGCGAGGAAGTCCATCACGCCGGCCAGGGTGGGGCCGGAGGGCGGGTAGCGGTAGGTGCCGCTGATCGGGTTCATCACGGCGACGCCGTCGGCCAGGCTGATGTGCCGCTCGGGGCTGGCGCCGACGAAGGTCCGCTCCCCGGTGTGCACGACGAAGATCCAGTAGGCGCCCGCCTCGCGCTCGGTCAGCCGGCGGAAGAAGGCCAGCGCGGCGTGCAGGGTGTAGTCGCTGATCTCGGCCAGGAAGGTGCGGCGGACGACGAAGTTGGCGCCGACGCCCTGCCCGATCTCCTCGGCGACCACCCGTCGGACGATGTCGGCGTACTCCTCGTCGCCGAGGTCGAAGCGGGCGCCGGTCAGCTCGGTGGGCCGGTCCGGGATCAGCGCCAGCGCTTCGCCGAGGTCGACGGTGGCGTGCTCGGTCACCGTCATGGCGAGCAGCGGGGCACCGTCGTCCTGGGCCTCGAAACCGCGCTCGGCGATCTGCCGGTACGGGACCAGGACCAGGACCTCCGGGCCCGGGCGGCCGGGCTCGGGGCCCAGCGGGACAGCGTCCAGCGTGTCCGCGGTGGCGACCTCGCCGAACAGGACGTCCAGCGTGCCCGGGCCGGTGGTCTCGGGCCGGTGCAGGAGGGCGAAGGCGGGCGGCCGTTCCGCGAGCACCCGGCGCAGCAGCTCCTCGGTCGTCCGGTCCGTCGTCCGCCCGCTCGCCCGGCCCGTCGTCCGCTCGCTCGCCCGGTCCGTCGTCCGGTCGGTCATGCGAAGGTCTCCTTGGCGGTGATCAGCATCGCGCAGCGCGCGGCGGCGTACTCCAGGGCGAGCCGGTGGTGGGCGGCGGAGAAGTCCGCGACGGCGTCGGCGACCAGGAACGGCCGGATGTCGTTGGTGAAGGCGTCGACGGCCGTCATCAGTACGCCCACGTGGGCGTACACGCCGCACAGGATCAGCTGGTCGCGGCCCTCCTCGCGCATCCGCTGGAGGAGGTCGGAGCGGAAGAAGGCGCTGTAGCGCCACTTGGTGAGCAGCCAGTCGCCGGGGGCCGGGGCGAGCGACTCGACGACCTCTCGGTCGACCGGGTCCATCCGCATCCCGGGGCCCCAGAAGTCCAGCAACAGCCCGCGCTGTTCGGTGGTCATGCCGCCCGGCTGGGCGGTGTAGGCGACCGGCACGCCGAGCTCGGCGGCCTGGCGGCGCAGCAGGGCGGCGTTGTGCAGCAGCTCCCGGCCGGGTGCCTCGTCCGCCGGGAAGGGGCGCAGGAAGTAGCGCTGCATGTCGTGCACGAGCAGCACCGCGCGGTCCGGGCGGACGGTCCACAACACGGTGTTGTCGGGCAGCTCGCCCGCGGTCGGCATCGGATAGGGCTCGATGGTCGGAATGCCTGCCATGCGGTGGACTCTCCTGGGGGAATGGTGAGTTGGGCGGGCCGGTCAGGCGCCGAGGCCGGCGCCGCCGTCGACGGTGAGGTCGTGCAGGGTGATGTGGCCGGCCGCGTCGGAGAGCAGGAAGAGCACGGCGGCGGCGATGTCGGCAGGGCTGGCCAGCTTGTTGAGCGGGATGCCGACCCGGAAAGCGTCCGCGCGACCGTGCAGGGTGCCCTGCGGGCCGGACTCGTCGTGCCACATCGAGGTGAGCATCGGGGTGTCGGTGGATCCGGGGGCGACGAGGTTGCAGCGGATGCCGTACCTGGCGACCTCCAGGCCGAGGCTCTTGGTGAACATCGTCGCGGCGGCCTTGGAAGCGGCGTAGGCGGCCATCTCGGTGCGCGGGGTGCGGGCGGCGTTGGAGGCGACGGTGACGATGGCGCCGCGCCCGCGCGGGATCATCCGGTCGACCACCGCGCGGGACACGTGGAAGACGCCGTTGACGTTGACCGCGAAGGTGGCCGTCCAGTCCTCGACGGAGAAGTCCCGGACCTCGCCGAGGCGCAGCACCCCGGCGGCGTTCACCAGTTGGTCCACCGGCCCGAGTTCGCGCTCCACCCGGTCGACGAGCAGGTCGACGGCGCGGTGGTCGCTGACGTCCACCGGGTAGGCCTCGGCCCGCAGGCCCTCCTCGGCGAGGGCGGCCACGGTCTTGCGCAGGCCCTCCTCGTCGCGGTCCGCCGCGGCCACCGCGGTGCCCTGTTCGGCCAGGGCGCGGACCACGGCCGCGCCGATGCCGCCTGCTGCCCCGGTGACCAGGGCGATCGTGTTCGTCACTGCCGGACCTCCCTCGGGGCCGACGCGTGGCCGGCCCGTTGCTCTCGGTTGCTCTCGGTTGCTCGGTTGCTCTCGGTTGCTCTCGGTGTGGTGGTGTGTGGCGCCGTTCCGGGCCCGGCGGGTCAGCCCTCCCAGGCGGAGACCACGGTGATGGCCTGGCCGGGGTTGAGCCGGGGATCGCAGAAGCTGGTGTACTTGTCGCCGACGTGCGCCACCCCGGAGGCGTCGTGGGCGCACTCGGTGACGTCGTCGGGCGTGGTCTCCAGGTGCAGGCCGCCGGCCACGCCGCCCTCGGAGCGGACGGCGTACTGGAAGTGCTGGATCTCCCGGACGACGGTCTCCACGAAGCGGGTCTTCAGCCCACCGGGCGTGGTGACGGTATTGCCGTGCATCGGGTCGGTGAGCCAGATGACCGGGTGGCCGGCCTCCCGGACGGCCCTGACCAGCGCGGGCAGCCGGTCGGCGACGACCTCGGCGCCCATCCGGGCGATCAGGGTCAGCCGCCCGGGCTCGCGGTGCGGGTCGAGCCGCGCGCACAGCTCCAGCAGTTCCTCGGGTACCATGCCGGGTCCCACCTTGCACGCGACCGGGTTGGCCACGGACGCGAGCATCGTGACGTGGGCGCCGGCCACGTCGCGGGTCCGCTCGCCGATCCACGGCCAGTGTGTGGACGTCAAGAGGCTTTCGGTGTAACCGATCTGACGGATCATCGGAATTTCGTAGTCGAGCAGCAGCGCCTCGTGGCTGGTCCACACCGGCGGGCTGAGCGGCGAGCGACGGTCCGGATCCGACCAGCCGAGGTGGGTCATCGCCTCGGCCGCCGCCCAGTAGCAGCCGAGCAGCCGCCGCGGGTCGGGGCGGCGCAGCTCCGGGTCGGGTTCGGGGCTGTTGACCAGGTGGCCGCGGAAGACCGGGATCTCCAGGCCCCCGACGAACTCGGTCGGCTTGGAGCGGGGCTTGGCGAACTGGCCGGCCATCCGGCCGACCCGGACCACCGGCCGGTGGGTGGCCATCGTGACGATGCCGGCCAGGACGTCCAGCAGGCCGGTCTTGCGGGCGACGTCGCCCGCGGTGCACTCCGCCGGGTCCTCGGCGCAGTCGCCGATCTGTACGACCTGGGCCCGCCCGGCCGCGACGTCGGCGAGCACGGAGCGCAGCCGCCGGACGTCGGCCGGGCCGACCAGCGGCGGCAGACCGGCCAGCCGGTCCTTGATGTCGGGAAGGTGCTCGTGGTCGGCCCAGTCGGGCTGATGGAGTGCGGGCCGGGACAGGAGCGCGGACAGGGCGGTGACCATGGGGGTCTCCCGGGGCGAAGGTGCGCCGGCTCGGCGGCGCGCACGGAAGGGCGTCGTGGCGAGGCTGTGGATGGCACGGGTCAGGGAGGAGCGGCCGGCCCGCGGGCCGGGTCCCGGTCCGGCAGCGGTCCGCCGGCCGCCGAACGGCTGAGGCTCTTCCAGATCTTGTGGCGTGCCACCAGGTGTCGCCAACGCCCGCCCCCGCACTTCGTCAGGTGGCGGATACTCCATCAGGTGGCGGCACACTCCGTCAGATGTCGCCCCGGCGCGACCGAGAACGGTGACGGCGGGCCCTCGACGAGGTCCGTCCCGAGGTGGCGGACCGGCGAGATCCGGCCATGGAACGGCTCGGGCGCGCGCCCCATCTGGACGCCGTACAGCACGGCCGGACTCCGGTGGCCCACGCATCCCCCGGGGTGGGCGGACCACCGTGCGCCGGCACCTCGTGGCATGTGCCGAAGTCGGCGTGGCAGATCGGGCCGCCGGGCTCGGACGTCAGAAGCCGGTACCAGGTGCCGTCTCGCCGCCGGACCGGCCGCGCGCCACGGTCACCTCGATCAACATGTGCGCGACCTCCTCCTCGCCCTCCGGGAAGACGCCGCTGCGCACCACCCGCAGGGTGCGCCCGCATTCCTCGGCGATCCGGAGGAGCGCCGTCAGGTCGCCGCGCTCGCTGAAGTGCAGCAGCACCGAGCCGCCCGGAGCCAGCCGGCCCGGAGCCTCGACGAGGAAGCGGCGGTGGGCGGCGTAGCCCGGGTCGACGTAGCCGCGCTCGTGCATCGTCCGGTAGCGGTAGTCCTCCGGCGCGAGCACGTAGTTGGAGTGCCAGAAGACGGTGTCGAAGCGCTCCTCGGGCGCGAGCGCGGCGAACAGGTCGCTGTGCACGCTGTGGACGCGGTCGGCGACGCCGTGCCGGTGGGCGTTCATCTCGGTGTTGCGGACGGCGGCCTCGTTGATGTCGCCGGCCACCACCCGTGCATGCCCGGCCAGTGCTGCGGCCACCGCGATGACGCCGGTGCCGCAGCCGATCTCCAGCAGCGAGCCGGAGCGCCCGGCGGCCCGCGGGTCGTCCAGACCGAGCAGGCGCATGGAGATCTCGCTGGTGGGCGAGTAGACCGGGGCGAAAATCCCTGGCAGCAGGTCCCATTCACGGCCGCAGAGCCGGAAGGTCGCGGGCCGGTGCGGGTGCTCCAGCGCGGCCCTGCTCCGTTCCAGCGAACGGCGGTAGTCCTGTAGCGCCTTCATGTCGTCCGCCTGTGCCCCCCACCGCGCCAGCTGGGCGTTGTCGCCCGGACCACCTCCCCGGTGGCCACCACGTCATCCTCCTCAACCGGCACGGGCGGCGGGAAGGTGACCCGGCAACACATCGGGGCCACTCGGCGGTGCCCCCTCCACCGTCCAAACCGTGGAATCATCCGAGCCCCACCCAAAGTGACATGATAAACACTTTGCATTACCTGGCATGTGCCAGGCAAAAAGGCTGATGTGCACGGGTGGGGGTAGGGCATGGCCCAACAGGGGGTCCGTAAGCGGCCTGACGCGCTGACGGTACTGACCTTGCTGGTGGCGGAGGCACCACCGGCGCGCATCGAGTCACTGCTTGCCGAGGCCGCCCGCGGCGGCGCCCGCGAGGCCGAGACGGCCGCACTGGAGCGGGCCGTCCGGCTCGGACTGGACATCTGCGCCCAGCGCCGCGGGCGCCAGCAACGCGAGGCGGGCCTGTCCGCGCTGCTCGACACCGCCCGGGACCTCCTCGTCCCCGACACCCTCGACGGGGTGCTCAAGGTCGTCACCCGGCGCTCGCGACTGCTCCTCGGCTCGGACATGGCGTACGTCAGCTTCCCCGGACCGGAGGACGGCCTGTCCTACATCCGGGCGTCGGACGGCCACACCTCCACGCTCAACGTCGGCCTCCAGCTGACCGGCGGCTCCGGACTCGGCCACGCCGCCGTCGCCAACCTCGCGCCGGTCTGGACCCCGGACTACCTCGACGACAACCGGATCCAGCACAGCACCGACATCGACGAGGTGGTCCGGGCCGAGGCGCTGCGCGCGATCATGGCCGTCCCGCTGAGCTACGGCCCACACCCCTTCGGCGCGCTCTACGTCGCCGACCGCAATGTGCGGCACTACACCCCGGAGGAGATCTCCACCACGAACCTGCTCGGCGAGCTCGCCGGCCTGGCCGTCCAGCGCGCCCTCGTCCTCGACGACGCCAAGGCCACCGCGCAGACCCTGCGCGAGGAGCACGGACGCACCACCGAGTCGCTGCGGGAGCTCAGCGAGCACCGGCGCATCCATCACGAGCTGATCGAACGGGCGCTGACCGACTGCGAACTCCACGGTCTCGCCGAAGCCGTGAGCCGGAACCTGGGTGGCGCGCTGCGGATCCACGCGGCGGACGGCACCGTCCTGACCACCACCGGCCGGATGCCCGAGACCGGACCCGCCGCCGCGGAGGTGCACGCCGCCAAACGCCCGGTCCACACCGCGGACGGCCTCTGGGCGGCCCCGGTCACCGCCGGAGGCGAGATACTCGGCACCCTGGTGTTCCGCCCCGAGGACCTCCCCGCGGCCGGCATCGACGAACTGCTGCACCTGGCCGCCCAGGCGGTGGCGGTGCAGCTGCTGCGCACCGGCGACACCACCGTCGTGCAGGGCCGCGCCCACGGCGAGCTGATGGAGGACCTGCTCACCAGCGCCCAGCGCCCGCCGCAGCAGTTGGAGGAGCGCGCCCGCCGGCTCGGCATCAACCTGGCCACGCCGCACGTGGTGGTGGTCGTCCGCCCCGAGGCCCGAGCGGTCGGCCGGGCCTGCGCCCTGGCCACGGGCCTGGCCCAGCGACTGAACGGGCTGCGGGTCGGGCACGGCGGCAACGCCGTGCTGCTGCTGCCCGGCACCGACGCCGGCACGACGGCCCGGGCCGTCCTGAACGAACTCGCCCCGCTGCTCAGCGAACCGGTCACGGTGGCGGCGGCCGGGCCGGTCGCGGACGCCGCCTCGGTCTACCACTGCCACCAGGAGGCGCTGCGCTGCCTGGAGGCGATGATCGCCCTCGACGCCACCGGCCGCTCGGCCTCCCCCCGGGAGCTGGGCTTCCTCGGTGTCCTGCTCGCCGACAACCGGGACGTCCGTTCCTTCGTCGACTCGGTCATCGGTCCGGTGCTCGAGTACGACCGGCAGCGGTTCACCGACCTCGGCCGCACCCTGGACGCCTACTTCGAGACCGGAGCCAGCCCCACCCGGGCCGCCCAGAAGCTGCACGTCCACCCGAACACCGTCGCCCGCCGCCTGGAACGCGTCGCGGAACTGCTCGGCCCCGACTGGCAGGACCCCGGCCAAGCGCTCGAAGTCCAGCTCGCCCTACGGCTCTCGCGCGTCCGCGACCTCCTCGTCAAGGACGGCCCGTCGGCGGGAGTCGACCAAGGGACCTAGTGCCTGTCGGGGCGCGGGCGTGATCCGGAAGAGTGCCCCTAGCTCACGCGGCGGAGCGAGCGGCCGCCGGTGTGGGAGAGGGCCACGACCGCGTGTGCGGCCGAGGCGAGGGTGACATGGCGGTGCCAGCCGTTGAAGGAACGGCCGGTGTAGTCGCGGATGCCGGTGCGGTCCGCGATCTCGTCGAAGTCCCGCTCGACCCGGCCGATCCGCAGGCTCAGCCGGAACAGCTGGGCCGGCGTGGCGTCCGGGACGTCGGCCAGCCACAGCTCCTGCGGCCAGCGCCGGCCGGAGCTGCCCGCGCCGAGCAGCAGCAGGTCGCGGTCCGGGCCGTCCGGCCCGCGGTTCACCCCCAGGGAGCGGGCCGCCCCGGTCACCGTCCGCACCCGGACGGCACCGACCAGCGCGGTACGCAGCCCGGCGTCCTGGCCGTGGTCGGTCCAGGTCACCATCCGCCTGCGGTCCCGGCACGCCCCGATGATCCGGTGGGCCGGCATCGCCTCCGCGCCGTGCCCGGCCCCCTCGGCCGGGCGGAGCGGCAGCGTGCTGTTGATCCGCACGAGGAACGGCACCCCCGCCGCGCGCAGCCGCCGCAGCGCCTTCATCCCGTCCAGCTCCCGGACGTCCATCACCACCGGCAGCGTGGGCAGCCGCCAGTCCGAGGTCAGCTCCAGCACCGCCTCGACCGAGCAGTCGCCCAGCGTCCGGGTGTCCACACTCGCCGGGATGGACGCCTGGCTGCGCCGCGGCACGTCGTCCAGCCACGCCCGGGACAGGTGCAGCCGCCAGTTCACCGGCATGCTCACCTCCTCGGACGCCGCCCAGACGCCCACCGCCTGCTGCGCGTTGAGCACCTGGCCGAGCGAGGAGATGAACCGGCGATCCACGCCCACCGAGTGCTCCCCGGCCTTCGGGATGACCGTCTGCTGCACCACCCAGGCCTGCGGCGGCGCGACGGACGTCACGTAGTGCGCCAGCGCGGCGCGCACCGGGTCCCACTCCCAGGTGGAGCTGCTGATGAAGTGGTGCAGGTTCTGCTCCGTGGCCTGCCCGCCGATCAGCCGCGCGATGTTGCGCACCGACTTGCGGCCCTCCGCGCCCAGCAGTCCGCGCAGGTACTCCACACCCTTGCGGCGCTGGTCCGCCCGGGGCAGCGACGCGAACAGCGCCGGGCACAGCTCCGAGAGGACGATGTCGTGGGAACTGCCAACGCCCGGCGTGCGCCCGGGTGTTCGCGTGTCCCTGATGTGCAGGGCGAAGTCGCTCATCGAGATCCCCAACCTCTACATGGCAGACGCATCTTCAGATGGGTCGACGGTATGCAGAGGGCTCAGGCCGGGCCCAGGTGCACCGGGCACACGGCTGCACGCGCGGCCTATGGCCGGACCACCGGACAGAGCGCGCGAGCAGGCGCGATCGCCCCCGGAGCCGCCCGGTGGGGTGTGCCGGGGCCATCAGGGGCGGGCCGACCGCGCGCGAGTTGACGAACAAACGGCTTCCGTGCGGCACCCCGGCGTTGACCGGTGGAAGACTCTCCGAGCATGCGAGCAGCCTTCATCGAGGCCCTCGGGCCGCCCGAGAACATCCGCTACGGCGAACTTCCCTCCCTCCGTCCTGGGCCGACCGAGATCCTGGTCGACGTCACGGCCACCACCGTCAATCCGGTGGACACCTTCGTCCGCTCCGGCCTCTTCCGCACCCCGGTCGCGTTCCCGTTCGTGATCGGCCGCGACCTGGTCGGCACCGTCGCCGCGGCCGGGCCGGCCGCCCCCGGCTTCGCCGTCGGCGACCGGGTGTGGACCAACAGCCTCGGCCACGGCGGGCGCCAGGGCGCCGCCTCCGAGCAGGTCGTCGTCCCCGCCGACCGCCTCTACCACCTCCCTGAGGGCGTCCTCCCCGAGGAGGCCGTCGCCGTCGTCCATCCGGCCGCGACCGCCTACCTCGGCCTGTTCACACACGGCCGCCTGCGGGCCGGTGAGACCGTCCTGGTGGCCGGCGCGGCCGGGAACGTCGGCTCCGCGCTGGTCACCCTCGCCGTCGACGCCGGGGCCCGGGTCGTCGCCACCGCCTCCGCCCGGGACCTGGAACAGTGCCTCGCCCTGGGTGCGGCCGAGGCCCTGGACTACCGCGATCCGGACCTCGCCGAACGGCTCGCCCAGGCCTGCCCCGGCGGCGTCGACCTCCACCTCGACACGTCCGGGGAGAACGACCTGGCCACCGCCGTCGACCTGCTCGCCCCGCGCGGACGGATCGTCCTGCTGGCCGGCGCCCGCTCGCGGCCGATCCTCCCGGTCGGGCCGCTCTACATGAAGGACTGCTCGATCGCCGGCTTCGTGATCTCGCATGCGACCAGCACCGAACTGGCCGAGGCCGCCGTCGGCATCAACCGCCTGCTCGCGGCCGGACGGCTGCGCCCCCTGGTGGTCGAGACCCTTCCGCTGAGCGCCGCCGCCGAGGTCCACGGCCGAATGGAACGCGGCGAGCTGCACGGCAGACGGGTGGTCCTCAGGCCCGATTCGCGGGCCTGACCGGTCGGCTGCTAACCGTTGTACCGGAGGTCCGGCAGGGCCGCAACGCCCTCGTCGGGCCGCGACTTGACATATTCCGGACCTCCGGCACGTCCGGCCTGCGTCGCAGAACCTGGACGTGTATTGTCCTGGTTATGCGAATGGGTGAAGGAGTCGAGTGGGGCCTGCACTGCTGCCTCACCCTGGCATGGCTCGACAGTGAGCAACCGGTTCCGACGGCACGGCTGGCGGCCTGGTTCGACCTGCCGCCGGCCTACCTGACCAAGCGCCTACAGGCACTGGTCCGGGCCGGCATCCTGAGCTCGACGCCGGGCTCCAAGGGCGGCTTCCGGCTGGGCCGACGGCCGGAGAAGATCACCCTGATGGACGTGGTCGCCGCCATCGAGGGCCCCGACGACGTGTTCCGCTGCACCGAGATCCGCCAGCGCGCGGACGGCGGTGGCGCCATCGCACGGGAGTTCCGACAGCCGTGCGGGATCGCCACCGCGATGCGCAAGGCCGAACTGGCCTGGCGCCGCGAACTCGCCGGGCAGACGGTGGCCGACCTCATGGCCGCCGCGCCGGGCGGGGCCGCCGACCGCACCCGACGCCACTACGCCCGCATGACCGGCTGACCGCACCGCCCGACGGTCCGACCGCCTCACCGCGCGGCGACACCACAGCACGCGCACCGACCCGCAAGGAGAATCTGGATGTCCAGTGTCTCGATTCCGGCCGACCGGAAAGCTCCGGCCGAACCCGGCTCACCACCCCAGGGCGGCCTGTCCTCCACCCTCGTCCTCGCCTTAGGGACGTTCGCCGTCGGCACGGACGCCTTCGTCGTGGCCGGCTTCCTCCCCTCCATGGCCCAGGACCTGCACGTCTCCCCGGCCACGGCCGGCCAGTCGATCACCGTCTTCGCCGCTGCCTACGCCGTCCTCTCCCCCGTCCTGGCCACCCTCCTCGCCCGGCTTCCCCGCCGAACCCTGCTGATCACCGCACTGTTCACGCTCGGCATCGCCAACCTAGGCTCGGCACTGGCCCCCAACATGGCCGTGCTGATCATCAGCCGCATCATCGCCGCCGCCGGCGCCGCCGCCTACACCCCCAACGCCGGAGCCGTCAGCGCCTCCCTCGTCCGCCCCGAACTGCGGGCCCGAGCCCTCGCCGTGGTCATCGGCGGCCTCACCATCGCCACCGCACTCGGCGTGCCGCTCGGCAACGCCGCCAGCCACTGGCTGGGTTGGCGCACCGCCCTCGGCCTCGTCGCCGGACTCTGCCTGCTCGTCGCCGTGATACTGCGCCTGATCATGCCGTGGCTCCCCGGCAACGTCCGGGTGCCGCTACGCACCCGCCTCGCCGTCCTGCGCCGGCCGGCCGTCCTCGCCGTCCTGCCGCTCACCGTCCTCGGCATGGGCGCCAGCTACACCGCGTACGCCTACAGCGTGCCCATGCTGGAAGCCGTCAAGGTGCCCGAGCGCTCCATCCTGTGGATGCTCTTCCTGTACGGCCTCGGCGCCGTCATCGGCAACCTCGCCGCGGGCTACACCACCGACCGCTGGGGCTCCACCAAGGTCCTGATCGTCGGCTACACCGCCATGGTCGTCGCCCTCGGGTCCCTCGCCTGGCTCGCCGCCTCCGACTCCGACCTCAAGCCCGTCGTCGGCCTGCTGGTCCTCCTCTGGGGCGCCAGCAGTTGGTGCCAGACACCCCCGCAGCAACACCGCCTGATCGAGGTCGCCCCCCAGGAGGCCCCGCTGGTGGTCTCCCTCAACTCCTCCTCCATCTACCTCGGAATCGGCCTCGGCACCATCATCGGCGGCGCCACCCTCGGCGCCGGCGCCGCGACCGTGTACGGCCTCGGCGCGGCCATCGCCGCCATCGCCCTGGTCTTCCTGCTCTTCACCCACCACTCGCCCACGAACAAGGGCTGAGACGCGAGACACTCCTTGCGGGCCGGGCAACTCCCTTCCGGCCAACGCTTCCTGACGGCACGGCGTCGCACCGAGCGCTGAAACACCCCTCAGCACGCGACGACCGACGACCGGCGCGGAGACAGACCCTGCTGCCCCGGTTTCCCCGACACGTCCCTGGCCGCCCAACGGCGCCGCGCACCGCAGCGGCCCCGGCCACGGACACCACCCGGCACTCCCCGCCGGACCACCACGTCGACGAAACCGAGAGATTGCCAGATGACCCAGTTGAGCGAGTCCCCCGTGACCACCCACAGCACCGAGACCACCGGATCGACCCCAGCGCCGTTCACCCCCGACGCCCGGACCGGGCCCGTGGAGTCCGCGATGACCGGCGCCCAGGCATTGATCCGTTCACTCGAAGAGGTCGGAGTGGACACCGTCTTCGGCATCCCGGGCGGGGCCATCCTTCCCGCGTACGACCCGCTGATGGACTCGGCCAAGGTGCGCCACATCCTGGTCCGGCACG
>NZ_JBIUSS010000043.1:0-51598 GCF_044741445.1 Kitasatospora sp. NPDC088160
TGTTTTCCGCTCCGTTTCCGGCGCTTCGTTCATCCAACTCGCTGGTGTCTTCTGCGGCTTGACGCCCCGTCCGACGTTTCAAACTCTAGCCGATCTCCACTCCGAAAAGCGAATCGACCGCAATCCAATAAAACGAGCACACCGATATACACACCGGGCCTCGCTCGCACATAGCAAGCCGACCCGGCCCGAACCCGGGACGTGGTGTTTCGAAAGGATTGGCCGCCCCGGGACCGTCCGCGCCGATGCGTGTCCGGTGCTCCCTGCCGAGCGACTGGCTGACAGTACCCCTACTCAGCGCCCGAAACAAATGCCCAGCCCAGGGCGCGCCCGCCAAGGCGAGCACGGACAGACCGTGCTCGACCTCGGCGGACGCACCCCCTACAAAACGCGACGCGCAGGGTCAGCCGACGGCGCCGAGGATCGGCGCCCAGGCGGCACCGGTGAGTGCGGCCACCGCCTGCTGCTCGGAGAGCGGAGGAGCGGCACGGGTCGGCTTCGGCGTCTCGGCGCCGGTGCCGCCGCCGGTGCTGTTCCACTGCACCATCTGAAGCTGCGCGCCGGTCGACTTCAGGGTCACCGTCACCGTCCAGCGGCGGGCGGTGTCGGGACGGACCGGGTGCGCGGCCGCGTTCTGCTGGAACATCACCAGGGCCCCGCCGGGAATCTCGGCGCTGCTCGGCAGCTCGCTCATCTTGCAGGTGTCACCGTCACGCTTGGGCTGCCACTCGCAGCTCAGCCCGTCGCCGTCCTTGAGCGGCAGCTGGAGCCGCACGGCCGAGACACCGACGAAGGCGGCGCCGTGCCCGTCGTCGAGGACCAGTCCGCCGTTGGCGACGCGCCCGTTGGACGGATCCGAGGGGTTGTTGCTCTGCCCGCTCTCCGCGCTGAACCGGCCGCCGGGGAACGACGCCTCCAGAGCCTGGATCATCTGGGTGTCGGTGATCGCGGAACGCGGCATCGCCATCGCCGCCACCCTGATGTCGGATCCTTCGGAGTGCATCCCGGCGAGCACGTCGGGGATCACCAGGCCGGCCGCCGCGATCACGGTGCAGGCGCCGACCCCGGCGATGACGCCGGCCGTGCGCCGACGCCGGCGGCTTCGCCCGCGCTGGACGGCTCCGCGCATGAGCGTGGTGAGGTCTGGTTCGAGGGAGTCGGTCGTGCGGTCCAGGGCGTGTGCGAGGTCTGCTTCGAACGGCATGCTGGCGTCACCTATTTCTGTCGCTGATGGGGGCTTCGTGGCGGTTTCGACCTGCGCGCACCGATGTTCAGTGCGGAACCAGGTCGGACAGGCTGTCGCCGAGCAGGGCACGCACCCTGCCGAGCGCCCGGGTGCCCTGGGAGCGGACCGCGCTGCTGCTCAGCTTGAGCATCCGGGCGGTCTCCTCGATGCTGCGGTCCTCCCAGTAGCGCAGCAGCAGCACCGCCCGGTCGCGGGGCGGAAGTTGGCCGAGCGCGTCCAACAGGGTGAGTCGCAGTGCGGTGTCGGGGCCGGCCGCCGCGCTGTCGGGCATGTTCCCGATGGGGCGCTCGCCGCTGCTCCGTCGACGCCGCAGGCTGAGGAAGGTGCGGACCAGGACCGTCTGGGCGTAGGCGGCCGGGTTGTCCGCCTTGGCCACCCGCTTCCAGTGCACGTACACCCGGCTGAGGGTCTCCTGGACCAGGTCCTCGGCAAGATGCGCGTCGCCGGCCGCGAGGACGTACGCGGAGCGGTACAGCGCCTTCGCCCTCGCCGCCACGAACGCCAGGTACTCATCCTCCTGTGCTGATTTCACTCGGTTCCCGCCTGTTCCCTTGTCCTGTGATCCCCGTGCATACCCCTCATGACTACGTAAGGCGTCAGCATGTCGCGCGGGCGGGGCACCTTCTTTTTTTTCACCGCTGCCGCGTCGGCCGCCCTCTACGGACACCTTCGTCTCCCCTTCGTCTCCCCTTCGTCTCCCCGCGGCCGACCCCGCGAGAAGCAGCCCCGGCCAGCGGTGATGCGGTCGGTATCATGCGCCCGGGGGTTCGTTTGCAGGCAGAGGGGAACGGTCGGTGGGTGGGTTGCGGTTCACGGTGCTGGGACCGATACGGGGGTGGCGGGACGGCGGCGAGCTCGCACTCGGGTCGCCGCAGCAGCGGAACCTGCTGCTCTCGCTGCTGCTGAGGGCCAACCACCCCGTGTCGACCGGTCAGCTCGTCGACGACCTGTGGGGCGAGGAGCCGCCCGCCAAGCCCGTAGCCGTGATCCGGACGTACGTCCACCGCCTGCGCCGCGTCCTCGGGCCCGCCCCGCTGACCTCGCTCAGCGGGGGCTACCTGCTCACCGTGGATCCCGGGGAGCTGGACACCCACCGCTGCGAGGAGCTCGTCGGCGCGGCGAAGGAGCTCAGCGGCGCCGGGGAGCACGCCCGCGCCGCCGCGACGCTGCGCCTGGCACTGGCCCTCTGGCAGGGCGAGCCGATGTCCGGACTCTCCGGCCCCTATGCCGAGCGGCAGCGCGGCGAGTGGACCGAACGCCGGGTGACCGTCCTGGAGTCGTGTCTGGAGGCCGAGATCGAGGCCGGACCGTCCGGCGAGGCCGTCGCCGAACTGACCGCGGTCGCGGCCGAGCACCCGCTCAGGGAACGGTTCTCCGAGCTGCTGATGCTCGCCCTCTACCGGGCCGGGCGGCAGGCCGAGGCCCTGAGCGTGTACCGCGACACGGACCGGCGGCTGCGGGCGCAGCTCGGCGTCGCCGCCGGGCCCGGTCTGCGCGAGTTGCAGCGCCGGATCCTGGTGGCCGACACCGCCCTCGTGGCGCCCGCGCCGCCCCGGCCCGACACCACCACCACGGCCCGCCCGCCGTACCACGCGCCGATCCGGCCGACCCAGGTACCGGCCGACCTCGCCGACTTCACCGGCCGCGAGGCGCAGACGGAAGCGGTGCGGGCCGTCCTGCTCGCGCCCCGCACCGTGCCCGTGGCGACGGTGTCGGGCCTGGGCGGCATGGGCAAGACGGCCCTGGCCGTCCATGTCGCGCACGGCCTGGCCGCCGACTTCCCCGACGGCCAGCTCTACGTCGACCTGCACGGGGCCGACGGCCGCCCGACCCCTCCCGAGGAGGTGCTGGGCGCCTTCCTCCGCGCCCTCGGCGTGCCGGCGGAGGCGCTGCCCGCCGGGCTCGCCGAACGCTCCGCCCAGTTCCGCTCGCTGCTCTCCGGCCGACGCGTGCTGATGGTCCTCGACAACGCCCGGGACGCCGAACAGATCAGGCCGCTGCTGCCCGGCCGGCCCGGTTGCGCCGTGCTCGTCACCAGCCGGGCCAGGCTCGGTTCACTTCCCAACGCGCAGGTCGTTGAGCTGCCGGCCTTCGCCCCGGAGGAGGCCCTCGACCTGCTCGGCCAGGTGGTCGGCGGGCAGCGGTTGCGGGCCGAGGCGGACACGGCCCGGGAGCTCGTGCGGCTCTGCGGTCACCTCCCGTTGGCCGTGCGCATCCTCGCCGCCCGCCTCTCCTGCCGGCCGGGCTGGACCATGGCCCGGCTGCTCGACAAGCTGTCCGAGAATCGTCGCCGGCTGGACGTGCTGCGCACCGAGGACCTCGCCGTCGAGTCGGCGTTCCGCTTCGGCTACGACCAGCTGACGCCCGACCAGGCCCGGGCCTTCTGTCTGTTGGCGGTGCCGGACGTGCCCGACCTGTCGCCGGGCGCGGTCGCGGCGGTGCTCGACCTGCCCGAGCACGAGGCCGAGGAGCTGGCCGAGTCGCTGGTCGACTGCTCGATGCTGGAGACCGCGCCGCCGGACCGCTACCGGTACCACGACCTGCTGCGCGCCTTCGCCCAGCGGCTCGTCCCGGAGACAGCGGCCGACGTCGAGGCCGGCGCGGGCTCGGCCCCGGAGGCGGACCGCCCGGCCGCCGTCCTCACCCGCCTGGTGATCCGCCAGCACGCCGAGACCGTCGCGGCCCTCGGCCCGGCCGCCACCCGCGCGGCCCTGACCGGCGCCGGTGCACCGTACGCTCCCGACTGCCGCGCGGTGGCCCGCGGTCGCGGCGAGTACCACGGCATCGGCGCTCTGGTCGGCCAGTACGCCGGGCTCCCCCGGCCACCCCGGCTCGATCTGGTGGCCGAACTGCTGCTCGGGGGCAGCCTGTTGTGCGAGACCGGCCAGGCCGCCCGGCCGCTGGGGCACGCGGCCAAGGTCCTGCTCCAGGCCGCCGTCCGGCAGAGCGACCGAACGGCCGAGGTCAGGGCCCGGCTGGTGCTCGGTCGGCTGCTGACCGAGGTCGGCTCCGAACCCGCGGCCCTCGGCGAGCTGATCAGGTCCCGCGACCTGTGCATCGCCCACGGCCTGCCGGGGCCGCTGCTCGCCCTGGCCCACGCCTCGCTGGCCGCCCTGTTCCTCCAGGTCGGTCGGCCGGGCGACGCGGTCGACGGCTTCGCGGCGGCGATCGCGGTCTGGGAACGGCTCGGCGACCGGCGCTCGGTGGCGGGCGAACTGCTCAACCTGGCCGGTGCGTTCACCGAGCTCGGCCGGCCCGAGGCGGCGGTCCGCGTCGTCGACCAGTCCCTGCTGATCTGCCACCAGCTCGCCGACCACGAGCTCCAGGCGCTCGCCCTCGACTCGTTGGGGACGATCGCCCACGATCGCGGCGAGTTCGAGCAGGCCCTGCGCCACCACCGCGGCGCCCTCGCCCTGCTGCGGCCGGACGACCGGCGCCGGACGGGCCGCACGCTCCTGCGGCTCACCGAGTCGCTGCGAGCCGTCGGCCGCGGCGACGAGGCGGTGGAGGCGGCCGACCGGGCGGTCGAGGTGCTGACGCTCGACGGCGACCGCCGCGGGCGGGGGCTGGCCTTGGCGGCGCTCGGTGACGCGCTCGCCGACCGCGGCGCCGCCGAGGACGCGGCCCGGGCGTGCCGGTCGGAGGCCTACGACATCCTGGCCTCCATCGGCTCCCCCGAAGCCGACCGGCTGCGCGCCCTGATCGGCCTCGGCGGGGCCGCCGACCGGCCCCGCCGGCAGTGGCCGTCCTGGCTGCCGGCGTGATCCTCCCCTCGCCCCGGGGGTGTTCGGCTGGCGGGCCGACGGCTCAGCGCAGCTCCCACACCTGGTTCTCCGCGTTCGAGCAGGCCGCCACCCTGACGTAGTAACCGGCTCCGTCGGACGTCAGGCAGCCCTTGGTGGCGCCGTTGACGATCTGGTAGCCGCCCCGAACCTGCGTGAAGGACCAGAGCTGGTTGTCGGTGAACGGCGGGCTCGTCCAGATCTGCACGCGCCCGTCGCCCGTGTCCAGGTCCAGCACCTTGGTGTAGTTGCTGGAGGCGTTGCGCAGGAAGTACTTCCCCTCGAAGACCTTCTCCAGCCGCCACACCTGGGCCGACGTGCCGTTGACGCTGAAGGTGCCGACTCGGTTGCCGTTCTGGTCCCCGGAGTAGGAGTTGTCCAGCGCGCCGCCGACGCTGGCGATCTGTGCCTGGGAGGGCAGCTGTGGCTGCGGTTTCGGCTCCGGTGTGGGCGGCGTGGGCGGCGCCGACGTCGCGGACGGTGTGGGCGTGGGCGGTTCGTGGGAAGCGGGCGGGGACGGGAGGGCGGAGGTCGGCGCGGGCGGGGCGGGGTTCTGGCCGGTGGTGGGCGCCGTGGAGGCCGGAGCCGGCACACCGGGCTGGGACGGGGAGGCGGAGGTCGGCGCGGGCGGGGCCGGGTTCTGGCCGGCGGTGGGCGCGCCGGAGGCCGGAACCGGCACACCGGGCCGGACGGGCCCGGCGGAGGTCCGCCCGGCGACCGGCTCGGGCTCGGCGCCGGGCGTGGGGCTCCCGCCCGCTTCCGGTCCGGCCGACGGCACCGGGGCCGTCGGCTCGGCGGGCTGCTGTCCGGCGGGTTGGCGGTCGGCTGCCACCGCCGCGGGAACGGCCGGGCCCGAGAGGCCGGCCACCGGGCCCGCGACGGCGGCGGCGTCCGGCGCGCCGTCCTCGTCGGACCGGATCACCGTCGCGCCGGAGGCCCCGACCACGCAGAGCAGCGACAGCGCCGTCACCCCGATCAGCCCGCGCAGGCGGAACCTGGCCCACGGTGCGCGTCCGGCGACCGGCCGGGGCCCGACCGGAGCCGGCGGCGCCGTCTCCTCGGCCGGTGCGAGGGCGTCCCGTACCGCCGCGGCCATCGCCGCCGCGTCGGGCCAGCGCTCGCCGGGATCCTTGGCCATCGCCCGCTCGACCAGCGCCCACACCGGCGCGGGCACGTCCTCCGGAAGCGGCGGCACGGGCTCCGTCAGGTGCTTGAGGATCAGTTCGAGGGCGGTCTCCCCGTCGAAGGGGAGCTTGCCGGCGAGGCATTCGTAGAGGACGACGCCGAGTGCGTAGAGGTCCGCCGAGGCGGTGACCGTCCCGGTGGAGGCCTGTTCGGGTGCCTGGTAGGCGGCGGTGCCGAGCACCATGCCCGGTACGGTCAGCCGGGCGTCGCAGCCGGGCCGGGCGATGCCGAAGTCCGCGATCACCGTCCGGTCGCCGCGGACCATCAGGTTGGCCGGTTTGATGTCCCGGTGGACCACCCCGGACTCGTGCGCGGCCTCCAACGCCTCCAGCACCTGGAGCGCCATCCGGAGGGTCTCCTCCACCGGCAGCGCGCCGCGGCGCTCCAGCACGGCGCTCAGCGGTTCCCCGTCGATCAGCTCCATGACCAGGTAGCCGACCGAGGGCCGCCCGTCCACGGCGCTGTGCCCGTAGTCGTAGACGCCGACGATGCCCGGGTGGCGCAGCTGCGCCATGACGCGGGCCTCGGCGTGGAAGCGTTCGGCGAAGCCGGATTCGTCCAGCAGGGCCGGCTTCACCACCTTGACCGCGACCCGGCGGCCCAGGACCTCGTCCTCGGCGAGCCACACGTCGCCCATCGACCCGCCGCCCAGCAGGTCCACCAGCCGGTAGCGGTCGGCGAGCACGGTGCCGCGCATGATACTCCCTGAATCAAGCCCGAGGACCGGAGCGAATCCGGAGACCGGCCCGGTTCCATGGGCGCACCTTGGTCCGGGGCGCCCTCCGAGGATCATGACACCGGCAAAACAACTACTGGCTGTCCATCATATGAATCACGATCGACTCAAGCCATTCCCGCCCCATGCCCCACCCCACGCCCCCGCGTCTCGACGGCCGCGTTGACGCAGCCGACCGGGTGGGGTGTCAGGCACACTCCCCCGGCTGCGACCGGTCACCGGTCACCGGTCCACTCGAAGGAACGCCGTCGTCGAGCCTCGCGGAAGCCGTCGGCGGGGAGGCGGCTCGTCCTCGGTCCCGGACGGCCGCGGAGCAGGCCGTCAAGGCCTCCCGAAGCGCCGGACCGACTTCTCGCGCTTCTCGCGCCAAAGGTTCGTAGCAAAATTACCTGTCACTGGAATGCAGGTCACCAGGCCTTTTCGCATCGCGCCCCCGGACCGGCCGACCTAGCGTGGTTCGCGGCGCTCCTCCCCGGCATTCCTCGCCGCACGCGAGCCATGGGACTGAGCCGCAGATCCGCCCGAGCACAGCTTCGGCGGCACACGAACAGATGAATTCAGAAAGGCTCACGCATGGGCTTCAACCGTGTCGACGCGGTGATGGCCGTTCCCGACAAGCCGAACCAGCTCTGGGTGTTCTCCAACACCGACTACCGGCGCGTCGAAATCACCGTGACGAGCAGCCACCCGTACCCGGACAAGCTCATCCTCAAGGGCACCATCCGCGAGGACTGGCCCAGCCTGTCGGACTTCGCGAAGATCGACGCCGTCATGAAGGTCCCGGACGGCAGCAACGAGTACTGGGTCTTCTCCGGCGACCGGTTCGTGCGGATCAACGTCGCCAACGGGGAGCCGCACACGGACACCAAGACCTACGGTCCGGCGCCGCTGAGCGAGTGGGAAGGCCTCACCAAGGGCTGACGGCCGCCTCGGGTGCCCGGACCGCACCGGACCCGCCGCACCCAGCACTGGACGCCCGGCCGGGCCGCCCCCGGCCGGGTGTCTCACGTACCCGTACGTGCCCCGAGCCGTCGGTCCCTTCGTCCACCCCACCTCCCCCGCCCACGTTCGCCCGCTCCGATCGGAGACCTGCCCATGGGTCAGTTCGTCACAGACGTCAACGTCCTGGTCGCCTACGACGACCCGGTGCGAAGTCCGTTCCACACACCCACCGGGTGGGAGTGGATCGACGTCGACCTGAACAAGGGCGCGCACGGCGCCTACCTGTACCTCGTCTTCGAACGGTCCGCCGACGACCGGCCCGTCACCGGCATCCGCGTCCTGAAGGACGACGAGAAGCCGCCCGCCGGGTACCAGAAGCTGCCGGTCGACCTCAACAGGGGGACGCCCGTACACGGCACGGCCCTGTTCCTGGCCGTCACCCGCCAGGAAGGCGCAGGCCCGCCCGTCGTCGACCTCACCGTCACGCACTGGAAGGACGGATCGCAGGAGATCCCTCCCGAGACGGGCTACACCCGCGTCGACACCGATCTCAACAAGGGCGCCAAGGGCGACCTCATCTACCTCGACTACCTCCGGGCCACCGAGACCGCACCCTCCGGTTCGCCCGCCACGCCGGACCAGGAGAACGCGTGAACACTCCCCACTCCCCGCAGAGCGCTCCGTCGCTGCCGGACTCGCTGCTGAAGGCCCTCAAGCGCAAACCCCGCCCCGGCGGTCTGAAGGCCATCCGACACGTGGTCTTCCTGATGCAGGAGAACCGTTCCTTCGACCACTACTTCGGCAGCAACTTCCGAGGAGTGCGCGGGTACGACGACCGCAACCTCGTCACGTTCCCCGGGACCGACGGCCGCACCGTCCTCGACCAGCCCGACCCGGACCACCCGTCCACGCCCCGGAGGCCCTACCAGCTCAGACCGGACCAGGGTACGGCCGAGCCGGCGGCCCACACCTGGCCCACCGGCCACCAGGCGTGGAACAACGGCCGCTACGACCAGTGGATCAAGGCCAAGGGGACCGTCACGATGGGCTACTTCGACCAGCCGGAGGTCGTCGGCACCTACCGGGCGCTGGCCGAGCGGTTCACCGTGTGCGACGCCTACCACTGCTCGGTGATGAGCGAGACCACCTCGAACCGCAACTACCTCTTCAGCGGATTCGGCGGCTGGGAGCCCGACGGGTCGCGGGTCACCGGATCGGCCGCGCACGACCGCGAGAACCCCGATGCGACCTACGCGGGGGACCGGACGCCGGGCTACAACTGGTCCAGTTACCCCGAGATCCTGGAGGGCAACAACGACCCCTTCGGCTCCGACGGGATCAGCTGGCGCGTCTACCAGGGCTGGGACAACTACTACGACAACAACCTGGACTTCCACGCCGAGTTCAAGCGGATCTTCCAGACCGTGCTGAAGACGGCCAAGCTCGACTACCTGAGCCTGTACGACTTCTACAAGGATCCGAAGCGCGTGCGCCCGGAGGACGTGGAGGCCCTCGCCAAGGCGGTCGCCGACCTGCCGCCGGCCGACCGGAGCCTCTACGACCGCGGGCTCTTCCGCTGCCCGCCCCCGCCGGACTCGAAGCAGAACCCGAAGAACTACCGCGACTTCGTCTACGCGTTCGCCCAGGACGTGGCGGCGAAGAGGGTCCCCCGGGTCTCGTACCTGGTGCCCTCGGACGCGGACTCGGAGCACCCGGGCGACGGCGGTTCGGCCCCCATGACCGGCGAGGAGGTCGTCGCCCAGGTCCTGGACGTCATCGCCTCCGACGAGGACATGTGGGACTCCACCGTGCTGTTCATCAGCTACGACGAGAACGACGGCTTCTTCGACCACGTGCCGCCGCCGGTGCCCCCGCAGGGCGTCGACGACGAGTACGTCGGCAAGGAGCCCATCGGCCTGGGCATGCGCGTGCCGATGATCGTCGTCTCCCCGTGGACCGTGGGCGGCTACGTCAACTCCCAGGTCTTCGACCACACCTCACAAATCCGGTTCCTGGAGGAGTGGTTGGGCGTACGGCAGCCCGCCATCAGCCGCTGGCGGCGCACCGTGGCCGGCAACCTCACCTCGGTCTTCGACTTCGACCGCACCGGCGACCCGCCACCGCAACCCACCGACCCCACCCGGCGTCTGGCCCGCCCGCTGCCGTACCAGCCGGACGCCCACGGCGCCCTGGACCAGAAGCAGGGCGCGTTCGTCCTCCAGCCGACCAACACCGGCGCCGCCGCCGTCCACCTGACCCTGTACGACAACGTCGGCACGTCCGGCGCCTACGACGCCCCTCGACACTTCGACGTGCTCGGCACCACCACGCCCGCCACCAAAGTGCCGGTGCGCGGAGGAAGTTACGACTTCTACCTCACCGGCCCCAACGGATTCCGCCGAGAGTTCGCCGGGAAGGCCGCCGGGGCCGCAGCCGAAACCTCCGTGGCCACCGCCATCGCCACCGCCCCGAAGCGCGTTCTCACCCTGACGATCACGTCGCCGAGCGCCACGCCGCAGACCGTCACCGTGGCGCCCCGGCACTACAGCACCGCGAAGGCGCTGACCGGGACCGTCGTCATGGGCAAACCCCTCGTCCTCGCCTGGGACACCGATGCCGCCGACGGCTGGTACGACCTGGACCTCGCGATCGCCGAGGACGCGTCCTTCCGCCGCCGCCTCATGGGCCACGTCGAGAACGGCCGGCCGAGCATCAGCGGCTGAACGGCGAAGAGGCCGGCGCCGGGGCGCGGCGCCGGCCTCTTCGGGTGTGAGGCGTCCTACCGGCGGCCGCGGGCCGGTGCGGGGTTGAGCTTGGCACTGAGCACCGACAGGAAGGTCGGGAGCCTGTCCACCGCGGTCTTGGGGACGGGGGTGACCTGGACGGTGTCCCGGACCACGTCCTGCACGACGAGCTTGTAGGTGCCGCCCTCCTCGACGAGTTCGGCGGCGTAGAGCAGTGTTTCTTCCACCAGTGATCCTCCGGTTGTCTGTCGTACGGCGGGTCAGGAGCCGTTGAGCCAGGCGTTCCACGCCTTGGTCGCCTGCTCCTCGTCCGCTCCCTCGGCGAACAGGTGGTGGCCCAGCCAGATCGGCCAGTTCCAGGTGCCGCCGTTGAAGAACCGGTACAGCGCGTCCGGGCCGCGCAGGCCGATGAAGTCGGGGCTGAGCCAGTCCACGACGACCGCCTCCGGGCCGCCGTCCGTACCGGGGACGTGGAGTTCGAGCCGGTCGCCGACGGCAGCGTCCTCGGCGAGGCCGAGGCGTCGGCGCAGGGCGGCGAAGTCGGCCGGGTCGGCGGTGGGTTCGGGGCGCTGGGCCTTGACGTAGACGGCGGGGCGGCCGCCGAAGTGCCGCAGGTACTCGGCGAGGCCGTGCTGGTAGAAGTGGACGTGCTTCTCGGCCGCGTCCGCCTTGGTGTCCCAGGTCGCGTCCCAGACGCCCTCGTGCACCCAGTGGATTCCCATCCGCAGGTGGCTCGTTCCGCTGTCCACCGGCTCGATCCGGTAGCTGAGCGTGTTGGAGAACTCGTCGCCCAGGGTCGCCCGGACGGCGAAGTGGCTCGGCGGCTCCCACACCACGACGGTGCTGTCGGACCGGGTGGCCTTTCCGCCGACGCGCGGCTCGACCTCCATCGGGTACAGCCAGCCCAGGTTGCCGGCGCCGGTGGCGACCGCGGCCCAGACCTGTTCGGGTGTCGCGGGCAGGTCCTGTTCCTTGCGGACCTCGAACTCTCGGGTCATGGTCGGTTCTCCTTCGTCGTCGGTCGGGTGTCAGTAGGTGAGCGGGAGGGCGCTCAGCCGCCGTTGCAGCGGGTTGGGCCGCCATTCGAGGGCCGCCCCGCCGGCGGCTTCGTCGGCCAGCCGCAGCTGCGGGAGCCGACGGACCAGCGTGCTGACGGCCACCTCCACCTGGAGCTTGGCCAGCGGGCCGCCGAGGCAGAAGTGCGGGCCGTGGCCGAAGCTGAGGTGCCGGTTGCCGGGGCGGGACAGGTCGAGCCGGTCGGGGTCCTCGAAGCGCTCGGGGTCGCGGTTGGTCGCGGCGAGGAACAGGTACACCAGCTCGCCCTCGCGCAGCGTCCGCCCGCCGATCTCGACGTCCTCCGCGACGACCCGGACGATCGCCTGGGTCGGCGTGTCGTAGCGGGCCAGTTCGTCCACGGCGGTGCGGATCAGCGCCGGGTCCTCGCGCAGCCGGGCCAGCTGGCCGGGGTGGCGCAGCAGGGCGAGCACGCCGTTGCCGACCAGGTGGGTGGTGGTCTCGTCGCCCGCGGTGATCAGGACGAAGCAGGTGGACAGCAGTTCGGAGTCGGTGAGCCGGTCGTCCTGCGCCTGCGTCGCGACCAGGGCGCTGATCAGGTCGTCGCCCGGTTCGCGCCGGCGCTGCCGGATGAGCCCGGACAGGTACTCCTCGTACTGCCCGATCGCCTCCTCGGACTTGTCGATGTCCTCGCCCAGCCGGCCGAAGCGGCGGAACCAGGTCTTGACCTGCGGGCGGTCCTCGGGCGGGATGCCGAAGAGCTCACAGACGACGGACATCGGCAGTGGGGAGGCGACCGCCTCGATCAGGTCCATGGCCGGGCCCGCCGCGAGCGCCTCGTCGATGAGCCGGTCGACGATCCGCTGGATGCCGTCGCGCAGGGCTTCGACCCGCCGGGCGGTGAACGCGCGGTTGGCGAGCTTGCGCAGCCGGGCATGGTCGGGCGGGTCGGTGTTGGTCATCACCCGGCCGAGCCGGTCGGTGAGCCGGCTGAAGGCCTTGAGGTCGCCGCCGAGCGCTCCGTAGGCGCGGGTCATCCGGTCCCGGTCGTTGGACAGCCGCAGGTCTCCCAGGGCCGCCTCGACGTCGGCGTACCGGGTGAGGTGCCAGATGCCCTCGGCGCTGCGGTGGACCGGGCTCTCGCGCCGCATGCGGGCGTAGAACGGGTACGGGTCCCGCCGGGCCTCGGGGGTGAGCAGGTCCGCGGCGAAGTCGTGGGGCGGGGCGAGGCCCGCCGCGGGGCGGGCCTCGTCCGTGGTGTCGGTCGCATTCACAACGGGCCGCGTTACCGCTGGGCGTCCATGGCGTCGGCGAGGCTCCTGGGCCGCATGTCGGTCCAGGACTTCTCGACGTACTCCAGGCAGGCGGCGTTGGTGTCGGGGCCGTGGGCGACGGTCCAGCCGTCGGGGACGTCCGCGAACTGGGGCCAGAGCGAGTGCTGGTTCTCGTCGTTGACGAGCACGAGGAAGGTGCCGTCCTGGTCGTCGAAGGGGTTGGTCATGGGTCAGTCCTCCTGGTGGGAAAGGGTGGTGGTGCCGTCGGTGTCGCCGGTCGTCTCGGTGATCCTGGCGGCCAGGATCGGCCCGATCTGGGCGAGCGAGCCGGCTTGGGTCATCCGGTCGTGCCGGGTGGTGATCTCGTGGGATTCGATCCGGCCGGCGACGTACGGGCGCCAGATTGCGGGCCCCGCGTTGTCCTCGGCCCGGTCGATCGTGGAGTTGAACAGCAGCAGGTCTCCGCCGAACCTGCCGGGGACGAAGTCGACCGCCAGCTTGGCGTTGTTGATCATGATCTCGACGATCACCTCGATCTGTCGCTCGTTCAGGCCGGCCAGCGCGCTGCCCCGCCGGTTCAGGACCTCGGCAACCTCGGCGTAGGTGATCTCCTGGTCGCCCAGCTCGTCCGGGTCGACGTCGAGCACCCCGACGAGCACGTCGCGCACGGTGGGCACCGGCACCTCCGCGAACTGCACGTCCTTCACCGGGTAGGCGTCGAGGATCGCCAGCAGTGCGGTCCGTTCGCCGCGCGACTGCAGCTCGCAGGCGAGCGCGTGGGCGATCAGCCCGCCGGCGGACCAACCGAGGAGCAGGTACGGGCCCTCCGGCTGGATCTTCTGGATCTGGTCGGCGTAGTCGGCCGCCATCTCCTCGTAGGACGTCGGCAGGGGTTCGGGCCGGCCGAGGCCGCGTGCCTGGATGGCGTAGACCGGGTGCTGCGGGCCGAGGTGGTTCAGCAGTCCGCTGTACGACCAGCTGATGCCGCCGCCGGGGTGGACGCAGAACAGCGGTGTGCCGGTCCCGGTCGAACGCAGCGGCAGCACCACGTCCAACGCGTCGTCGGGATTGTCCATGACCAGGCGCTCGGTGAGACCGGCCACGGTCGGCGCCTCGAACAGCATGCGCAGGCCCAACTCCAGGCCGAGCGTCTCGCGGACGCGGGAGGCCAGGCGGGCGGCCAGCAGCGAGTGCCCGCCCAGGTCGAAGAAGTTGTCGTCGATGCTCACCTGCTCCCGGCCGAGGACCTCGGCGACGAGACCGCACAGCAGTTGCTCCTGCGGCGTCCGGGGTCCGCGCCCGGCATCCGAGGCCCCGTACTCGGGGGCGGGCAGGGCGGCCCGGTCGAGCTTGCCGTTGGCGGTCAGCGGCAGCGCGTCCAGGGTGACGAACGCCGCCGGCACCATGTAGTCGGGCAGGTCGCGGCGCAGCCGGCCGGACAGCTCGGCCGCCTCGGGCGCGCCCTCGGGGGCGGGCACCAGGTAGGCGACCAGGCGCTTGTCGCCCGGCCGGTCCTCGCGGGCGACCACGGCCGCCTGGACGACGCCCGGGCAGCCCGCCAGGACGGCCTCGATCTCGCCGGGCTCGATCCGCAGGCCGCGCAGCTTGACCTGGTGGTCGGCGCGTCCGGCGAAGTCCAGCGCGCCGTCGGTCCGCCACGACGCGAGGTCGCCGGTGCGGTACATCCGGCTGCCGGACGGCCCGTACGGGTCGGCGGTGAAGCGCTCCGCCGTCAGGCCGGCCCGCCCGAGGTAGCCGCGGGCCACGCCCGTCCCCGCGAGGTACAGCTCGCCGACCATGCCGGTCGGCATCGGGCGCAGCCGGTCGTCGAGCACGTAGGCGCGCGTGTTCGCCATCGGCCGGCCGATCGGCACGGTCGCGGCGTGTTCGGGGAGGTCGCCCACCGGGTGCCAGGTGGCCAGGGTGGTGGCCTCGGTGGGCCCGTAGCCGTTGACCACCGCGATGCCGGGGCAGGCCGCCAGCACCCGGGCGACGGCGGCCGGGGAGACCACGTCGCCGCCGGTCCACACCTCGCGCACCCCGGCGAGCAGGCCCGGGCGCTCCTCGGCGACCAGGCGGAACAGTCCGGCCGTGAGCCACAGTCCGGTCACCCCGTTCGAGGTGATCGTGTGCTGGAGCAGGTCGAGGTCGAGCTGCTCCGGCGGCGCCACCACGACCCGGCCGCCGTTGAGCAGCGGGACCCACAGCTCGTAGGTGGAGAGGTCGAAGGCCGTCGGGGAGTGCATCAGCACCCGCTCGTGTCCACCGCCCCGCCATTCGGGGGTGAGCGCGAGGCCCGCCACGTCACGGTGGGTGACGGCCACGCCCTTCGGTCGGCCGGTCGAGCCGGAGGTGTACATGATGTACGCCAACTGCCCGGGTTCACAGGGGACTTCGACGTCGGACGGATCGGCGGCCTCGGACCGCACCAGTGCGGTGAGCACCTCCCGGGTGAGCACCAGGGCGGCCCCGCTCTCCCGCAGGATCAGGTCGATCCGGGAGGAGGGGAAGCGCGAGTCCAGCGGCACGTAGGCGCCGCCGGCCTTGATGATCGCCAGGATCGCCACGACCAGCTCCGCCGAGCGGTCCAGCATGACCGCGACCGGCGTCTCCGGCCGTACGCCCTGGCGGATCAGCGCCCGCGCCAGGCGGCCGGCCCGCTGGTCGAGCTCCGCGTAGGTCAGCTCGGTGCCGCCGGCCACGACCGCGACCGCCTCCGGGGTGGCCCGCACCTGGCGGGCGAACAGCTCCGGCACCGCGGCCCGGGGCAGCTCGGCCGCGGCGCCGTTGGAGCCGGCGAGCAGTCGGCGGCGTTCCTCGACGGGCATGATGTCGATCCGGCTGATCGGCCGGTCGGGGTCGGCGACGGCCGCGCGCAGCAGACGGGCCAGGCGCTCGAACAGCAGCTCCACGGTGGGCGCGTCGAACAGGTCGGTGGCGTACTCCACGGCGCCGACCAGGCCGTCGGGGGCCCCGTCCGGGCGGAACTGCTCGGCCAGGCTGAAGGTCAGGTCGACCCGCGCGGTCCCGGTCGGCGCCTCCAGGTGGCCGGTCTCCAGCCCCGGCAGCGCGAACTCGCCGAGCGGCGCGTTCTGCAGGGCCAGCATGATCTGGAACAGCGGGTGGTGGGCCAGCGACCGCGCGGGGTTGACCACCTCGACCAGGTACTCGAACGGCACGTCCTGGTGGTCGTACGCGCTGAGCGCCTTCTGCCGGACCCGGCCGAGCAGTTCGGCGAAGCCGGGGTCCCCGCCGGTGTCGGTGCGCAGCACCAGGGTGTTGACGAAGAAGCCGACGAGCTCGTCCAGCGCCTCGTCGGTACGGCCTGCGATCGGACTGCCGACCGGGATGTCCGTGCCGGCGCCGAGCCGGGTGAGCAGGGCCGCGAGTCCGGCCTGGAGCACCATGAACATGCTGGCGCCGCGCGCGGCGGCCAGGTCCCGCAGGGCCTGGTGCAGGTCGGCGTCCAGCCGGACCGCGACCCGGTCGCCCCGCTGGGAGGCCACCGGCGGACGCGGCCGGTCGGCGGGCAGCTGCAGCTGTTGCGGGACGCCGGCCAGCTCGTCCTTCCAGTAGGCCAGTTGCCGGGCGAACAGGCTGTCCGGGTCGGCGGTGTCCCCGAGCAGGTCGCGCTGCCAGGCGCTGTAGTCGGCGTACTGCACCGGCAGCGGGGACCACTGCGGGGCCTCGCCCCGGCAGCGGGCCGCGTAGGCCGCGGCGAGGTCACCGGAGAGCGGGCCCATCGACCAGCCGTCGGCGGCGATGTGGTGCACCACGACCAGCAGCGCGTGCCGGTCGGGGGCGAGCGCGTACAGCTCCGCCCGGACGGGCGGCTCCGCGGCCAGGTCGAAGCCGCGCCGGGCCGTCTCCGCCAGCCGTTCGGCCAGTGCGCTCTCGTCGATCTCCATCACCGGCAGCGCTGGGCGCGCCTGAGCGGCGCTCAGCACGACCTGGTACGGCACGCCGTCGATCTCGCGGAAGACCGTCCGCAGGCTCTCGTGCCGGGCGACCACGTCCGCGAGCGCGGCGTGCAGGGCCGGGCGGTCCAGTTCGCCGGTCAGGCTGAGCGCGAGCGGCATGTTGTAGGTGGCGCTCGGCCCGTCCATCCGGTGCAGGAACCACAGGCGGCGCTGGGCGAAGGAGAGCGGCACCCGGTCGGGGCGGGCCTGGGCGGTCAGTGCGGGCCGCACAGCTCCGGAGCCCTCCAGGCCGGCGGCCAGCCCGGCCACGGTCGGGGTCTCGAACAGCGTCCGGACCTCCAGCTCCGCGCCGAGGACCGCCCGGACCCGGGAGGCCAGGCGGGTCGCCAGCAGCGAGTGCCCGCCCAGGTCGAAGAAGCTGTCGTCGACGCCGACCTGGGCCAGGCCGAGCACCTCGGCGAACAGCTCGGCGAGGAGCTGCTCCTGCGGGGTGCGCGGCGCCCGTCCGGCCGCGACCGGGCCGAGGTCCGGTGCGGGCAGCGCACGGCGGTCGAGCTTGCCATTGGCCGTCAGCGGCAGCGCCTCCAGCGCCACGAACGCCGAGGGGACCAGGTAGTCGGGCAGCCGGTCCCGCAGCCAGTCGCGGAGTTCGCCCAGGAGGGCGCCGGCGCCCCGGTTGCCGGTCGGGCGGTTGGTCAGCGAGGACAGCGACGATCCCGTGGCCCGGGCCGGCCGGTACGCCTCGACCGGGGAGCCGTGGAGCGCCCGGGGGTCGGTGAAGACGACGTCCACGGCGTCCGCCGCGGTGGCCGACCAGGTGATGGCCGTCGAGCGGCCGAACTCCGACCCGAGGGCGTGGAAGTCCTCCGGATCGGGGAGGCCACCGTCCTCCGGGGCGTGCATCCGTTCCAGCAGCTCGGCGAGCGAGCCGTCCCCGTTCTGCACGGCCCGGGCCAGAGCGGCTTCCCGCGCCACCCGGCGGTTGGGCACCCCGGTGACCCGCAGCACGCCCGCGAGCGGCCGGACGAGCAGCTCGCGCAGTTCGGCCAGGCCGGCGACCTGCCGCCCCCACTCCAGCTCGACCGGCCGGCTCGTGGCCGCCGGGGTGACCGGTGGCTTGTGCAGCGTCACGTCGTAGCGGTAGCGGCTCAGTTCGTTGTGGTGTCGGCCGCGCTTGACCTCCACGGCCACCGCACCGATGTCCGCGCCGTGCTCCCGCAGGACGGTGAAGAAGTCCGGGTCGACCAGGAGCTCCTTCTCCACCCGCAGGGCCTGCTCCACCGTGCGGCGCACCGCCGTGAGGTCCGCACCTTCGCCGACCCGGTGGAGCTGGACGGCGGTGGCCAGCGGACGCAGCAGCCGCAGGTTGCGGACGTCGCCGACGAAGAGCGCGCCGCCGGGGGCCAGCAGCCCCATCAGCTTCCCGATCACGTCGGCGAGGTACTCGGCGGACGGGAAGTACTGCACCACCGAGTTGATCACGATGGTGTCGAACTCCCCGGCCGGGAGCCCGTCGGTGTCGTGCGCCGGGCGGGTCTGCAGCACCACGCGCCCGGCCAGGTCCTCCTGCCCGGCCACCTGGGCGGTGAGCGCCTCGATCGCGGTGGCGGAGAAGTCGGTCGCCCAGTACGTCTCGCAGTGCGGTGCGATCTGCGAGAGCAGCAGACCGGTGCCGACGCCGACCTCCAGCACCCGGCGGGGGCGCAGGGCCAGGATGCGGGCGACGGTCGCGTCCCGCCACTCCCGCATCTGCTCGACGGGGATCGGGCTAGCGTCGTAACTGCTGTTCCAGCCCACGAAGTTCTGGCCGAAGCCGGCGTCCTCGGGAGCGATGGGCAGGGCGTCGTAGATGTCCTGCCACTCGCCCACGTGGTCCGCTTCCAGGGCGCTGTCGCGGGCCTCCTCCTGGCGGGGGACGACGTAGCCGATGAGCCGGTCGTCCTGGGCGAGGACCGCGGCCCGGGCGACGGCCGGGTGCTCGGCCAGGGCCGTCTCGACCTCGCCGGGCTCGACCCGGAAGCCGCGCACCTTCACCTGGTCGTCCGCGCGGCCGACGTACTCCAGCTGCCCGTCGCCGAGCCAGCGGACCAGGTCGCCGGTGCGGTACATCTGAGCACCGGCTGGGCCGAACGGGCAGGCGACGAACCGTCCGGCCGTCAGGCGCGGCCGGTTCAGGTAACCGCGGGCCAGACCCGCGCCCGCGACGTAGAGCTCGCCGGGAACGCCGGGCGGCACCGGCCGCAGCCGGTCGTCCAGCACGTACACCCGGGCGTTGGCGATCGGCCGACCGATCGGCGGTACGCCCGCCCCCGGGGACAGCGGGTCGCTCATGGTCGCGCACACCGTCGTCTCGGTCGGACCGTACGCGTTGACCATCCGCCGGCCCGGCGCCCACCGGGCCACCAGCTCCGGCGGGCAGGCCTCCCCCGCCACGACCAGTGTCGACACCGCCACCGAGCGTTCCGGCACGGCGGCCAGGACGGACGGCGGCACGGTCGCGTGGGTGGCCGCCAGGCCCGGGTCGGTCAGCGCGGCCACCGGGTCCGCCGCCGGAGGCAGTACCAGGGCCGCACCGCGCAGCAGCGCGGTGTAGATCTCCGACACCGAGGCGTCGAAGCTGGGCGAGGCGAACTGGAGCACCCTGCTGCCGGGTTCGATCGCGAACCGCTCGATCTGGGCGGCGACCAGGCTCGCGACACCGCCGTGGGGGACCACGACACCCTTGGGGCGGCCGGTCGAGCCCGAGGTGTAGATCACGTAGGCCGGGTGCCGGACGTCGAGTGCGACGTCCGGGTCGGTGTCCGGCCAGTCGCCCTCGGCCACCATGGCGGCGTCGTCGACCATCAGCGCCGGGCGGGCGTCCGCCAGCATGAAGTCGATCCGCGCCTGCGGGTACACCGGATCCACCGGCAGGTACGCCGCCCCGGCCTTCAGGACGCCCAGGACCGCGACCACCGCCTCCACCGAGCGCGGCAGGGCCACCGCCACCAGCTGCTCCGGGCCCACCCCCCGGGCGATCAGCGCGTGAGCGAACCGGTTCGCCCGCGCGTTCAACTCCCGGTACGTCAACTCGACGTCGCCGCGGACGAGGGCGACCGCGTTCGGCGTCGCCGCCACCTGCGCCGCGAAGGCCTGCGGCACCGGGACGGCGCCCACCTCGCGGGCGGTCGCGTTGCCCCGTTCCAGCAGCCGGTGCCGCTCGTCGGAGTCGAGGAGGTCGATCCCCCCGATCGACCGGTCCGGGTCGGCGGTGACCGCCTCCAGCAGGAGCGTCCAGCGCCGCACGAGGGCTTCGACCGTCGAGCGGTCGAACAGGTCGGTGGCGTACTCCGCCGCGCCGACGATCCCGTCCGGGCTGCCGTCGGGGCCGAACCGCTCGACGAGGCTCACCCCGAGGTCGAACTTGGCGGTTCCGGTGGCCACCGCGTAGGTGGCCACCTCCAGGCCCGGCAGCGAGAACCGGCCCATCGGGGCGTTCTGCACGGCCAGGATGGTCTGGAACAGGGGGTGGTGGGACAGCGAGCGGGACGGGTTCAGCGCCTCCACCAGGTGCTCGAAGGGCACGTCCTGGTGGGCGTACGCCGACAGCGCCGTCTCCCGCACCCGCCCGAGCAGTTCGGCGAAGCTCGGATCACCGCTGGTGTCGGTGCGCAGCACCAGCGTGTTCACGAAGAACCCGACCAGGTCGTCCAACCCCTCGTCGGTACGGCCCGCGATCGGGCTCCCGATCGGGATGTCCGTCCCCGCACCCAGCCGCGTGTACAGCGCCGCCAGCGCCGCCTGCAGCACCATGAACAGACTGGTGCCGGTGTTCCGCGCCAGCTCGGTCAGAGCGGCGTGCAGTTCGGGGCTCAGCTCCAGGCCTACGTGGTCCCCGTGCCAGCCCGCGACGGCCGGCCGCGGCCGGTCGGCGGGCAGCCGGAGCAGCTCCGACAGGTCGGACAGCTGGCGCTTCCAGTAGCCGAGCTGCTCGGCGAACCGGCTCTGCGGGTCGGCTGCGTCGCCGAGCAGGTCGCGCTGCCAGAGCGTGTAGTCGGCGTACTGCACCGGCAGGTTCGACCGACTCGGCGCGCGGCCCTCGCTCCGGGCGGCGTACGCCTCGGCCAGGTCGCGGGCCAGCGGGCCGGTCGACCAGCCGTCACCGGCGATGTGGTGCATCACCAGCAGCAGCACGTGCTCGTCCGGCGCCACCGCGAACAGCTCCGCCCGCAGCGGCGGCTCCGCCGCCAGGTCGAAGGGCCGCCGGGCGAACTCGGCGAGCCGGTGGTGCAGCTCGGCCTGCGAGACCTCGGTCAACCCGGCCCGGGGCCGGGCCTCGGCCGGGTCCAGGACCCGCTGGCACGGGACGCCGCCCACCTCCGGGAACACCGTCCGCAGGCTCTCGTGCCGGGCCACCACGTCGGCCAGCGCCTCGTCCAGCGCCGCCCGGTCGAGCGTCCCGGTCAGCTGGAGCGCCAGCGGGATGTGGTAGGTCGCGGCCGCACCGTCCATGCGGTGCAGGAACCAGAGCCGGCGCTGGGCGAAGGACAGCGGTACGGCCTCCGGCCGCTCCCGCGCGGTCAGCGCCGGGCGAGCGTTGCCGGCCTCCATCAACGACCCGGCCAGACCCGCCACCGTGGGCTCCTGGAACAGCGCGCGCAGCCCCAGCTCCACGCCGAGCACCGAGCGCACCCTGGCGGCCAGCCGGGTGGCGAGCAGCGAGTGCCCGCCGAGGTCGAAGAAGTCGTCGTCGATCCCGACCTGCGGGCGACCCAGCACCTCGGCGAACAGCTCGCACAGGACCTGCTCCTGCGGGGTGCGCGGTGCCCGTCCCACAGCCGTGGTCACGTCCTCGGGCGCGGGCAGCGCGGCCCGGTCCAACTTCCCGTTCGGCGTCAGCGGCAGCGCCTCCAGCAGCACGAACGCCGACGGCACCAGGTAGTCCGGCAGGCGCTCACGCAGGTACGCCGCCAACTCCGCCGGACGGACGGTCGTGTCCGGACGAGCCGTGACGTAGCCGACGAGCCGGTCGTCCTGGGCCAGGACCGCGGACTGCGCGACGGCGGAGTGCCCCGCCAGGGCCGCCTCGATCTCGCCGAGTTCGACCCGGAAGCCACGGACCTTCACCTGGTCGTCGGCGCGGCCGACGTACTCCAGCTCCCCGTCGGCGCGCCGGCGCACCACGTCCCCGGTGCGGTACATCCGCTCGCCGACCGCCCCGAACGGGCAGGCGACGAACCGCCCCGCCGTCAGGCCCGGCCGGTCCAGATAGCCGCGCGCCAGCCCCGGCCCCGCGACGTACAGCTCCCCCGCCACGCCCGGCGGCACCAGGCAGAGCCGCTCGTCCAGCACGTACACCCGGAAGCCGGCGACCGCACGGCCGATCGGCGGCACGCCCGAGCCCGCCGCCAGCGGGGCGCTCATCGTCGCGCACACCGTCGTCTCCGTCGGACCGTACGCGTTGACCATCCGGCGCCCGGGCGCCCACCGCGCCACCAGCTCCGGCGGGCAGGCCTCGCCCGCCACCACCAGGGTGGTGGCCGTGAGGTCGGCGCCGTCCAGCGCGGCCAGGGCCGAGGGCGGCAGCGTCACATGGGTGACGTCGAGCCGGCGGTCCGTCAGGGCCTCCAGCGGGGCCTCGGCCGGGGCCAGGACGAGGGTGGCGCCGGTCAGCAGGGCGCTGCACAGGTCCCAGAACGACGCGTCGAAGCTGGGCGAGGCGAACTGGAGCACCCGGCTGCCGGGCACCACGCCGAGCCGCTCGACCTGCGCCGCCACCAGGCCCGACACGCCGCTGTGGCTCACCACCACGCCCTTGGGGCGGCCGGTCGAGCCCGAGGTGTAGATCACGTACGCCGGGTGCCGGACGTCGGGCACGACCACCGGATCGGTGTCCGGCCAGTCGCCCTCGGCCACCAGCGCCGGATCGTCGACCACCAGCGCCGGACGGGCGTCCTCCAGCATGAACGCGATCCGCGCCTTCGGGTACGCCGGATCCACCGGCAGGTACGCCGCCCCGGCCTTCAGCACGCCCAGGACGGCCACCACCGACTCCACCGACCGCGGCAGCGCCACCGCCACCAGCTGCTCCGTACCCACACCCCGGGCGATCAGGGCATGCGCGAACCGGTTCGCCCGGGAGTCCAACTGACGATACGTCAGCTCGACACCGCCGGAGACCAGCGCGACCGCATCCGGCGCCGCCGCCACCCGCGCCGCGAACAGCGCCGGCAGGCTCGCCGCGGCCTCCCCTTCCTCCACGGCGGGGAGCAGCTCACCGCTCTCCTCGGCGGACAGCAGGTCGATCCCGCCGATCCGCCGGTCCGGAGCCGCGGCGACCGCGGCCAGCAACCTGGTCCAGCGGGCGACCAACGTCTCGACCGTCGCGCGGTCGAACAGGTCGGTGCTGTACTCGACCGCGCCGCCGAGCCCGGCCGGCGCACCGCCGGGCCCGTACTCCTCCGCGAGGCCGAAGGTCAGGTCGAGCCGCGAAGTCCCGGTGGGCACCGCCACTCCGGAGACCCGGAGGCCGGGGAGTTCGAAGTCGCCGCCCGGCGCGTTCTGCACGACCAGCCCGGTCTGGAACAGCGGGTGGTACGACAGCGACCGGGACGGGTTCAGTGCCTCCACCAGGTGCTCGAACGGCACGTCCTGGTGCCCGAACGCCTCCAGCGCCGCCTCCCGCACCCGCCCCACCAGCTCGGCGAACGACGGATCACCGCCGGTGTCCGTGCGCAGCACCAGCGTGTTGACGAAGAACCCGACGAGGTCGTCCAGCGCCTCGTCCGTACGCCCCGCGATCGGGCTCCCGATCGCGATGTCCGTCCCCGCGCCCAACCGCGTGTACAGCGCGGCGAGCGCCGCCTGCAGCACCATGAACAGCGTCGCACCCGATCGCCGCGCCAACTCCACCAGGGCGGCGTGCAGTTCGGCGTCGATCCGGATGTCCAGCAGGTCGCCGCCGTACGACATGGCGGCCGGGCGCGGCCGGTCGGCGGGCAGTTGCAGCTGGTCGGGCAGCCCGGCCAGCGCCTCGGTCCAGTAGCCGATCTGGCGGGCGAACACGCTGCCCGCGTCGTGCTCGTCGCCGAGGATCTCGCGCTGCCACAGGGTGTAGTCGCCGTAGGTCACCGGCAGCGGCGGCCACGCGGGTGTCCCGCCGCCCTGCCGGGTGGCGTAGGCGGTGGCGAGGTCGTGGGCCAGCGGGTCCATCGACCAGCCGTCGCCGGCGATGTGGTGCATCACCAGCAGCAGCACGTGCTCGTCCGGCGCCACCGCGAACAGCTCGGCCCGCAGCGGCACGTCCGAGGTCAGGTCGAAGCCGCGCACCGCCGCCTCGCGCAGCAGGGCCGGCAGCTCCGCCTCGCCGGCCGCGCGCGCCGTCAGCGGGACGACGGCCTCGGCGGCCTCCAGCACCCGCTGGTGCGGGACTCCGCCGGTGTGCGGGAAGACCGTGCGCAGGGTCTCGTGCCGGGCCACCACGTCCACCAGCGCGGCGCCCAGGGCGGCCCGGTCGAGGCGGCCGGACAGCCGCAGGGCCAGCGGCAGGTGGTAGGTGGCACTCGGTGCGCCGAACTGCTGGAGGAACCAGAGCCGGCGCTGGGCGAACGACAGCGGCATCGGCTCACGGCGCGGCCGGGGCACCAGGGCCTGCCGCGCGGTGCCCGCGCCGTGCAGCCCGGCCGCGAGCCCGGCGGGCGTCGGCGTCCGGAACAGGCTGCGCAGCTCCAGCTCGACGCCGAGGGTCGCCCGGACCCGCGACATCAGGCGGGTGGCGAGCAGGGAGTGCCCGCCCAGGTCGAAGAAGTCGTCGTCGACCCCGACCCGCGGCACGCCCAGGACCTCGGCGAACAGCTCGCACAGGATCTGCTCCTGCGGGGTGCGCGGCGCGCGCCCGGCTCCGGCCGGGCCGAGGTCGGGGGCGGGCAGCGCCGCGCGGTCCAGCTTCCCGTTCGGCGTCAGCGGCAGTGCGTCCAGGAGCACGAAGGCCGACGGCACCAGGTGGTCCGGCAGCCGCTCGCGCAGGTACGCCGCCAGTGCCGCCGCAGTGGCCGGGTCCTGCGTCGAGGCCACCGCGTACGCGACGATCCGGGTCTCGCCCGGCCGGTCCTCGCGGGCGAGCACCGCGACCTGGGCCACGCCCGGGTGCGCGGCCAGCTCCGCCTCGATCTCGCCGGGCTCGACCCGGAAGCCGCGCACCTTCACCTGGTGGTCCACCCGGCCCGCGAACTCCAGCTCGCCGTCGGCCGACCACCTGACCAGGTCACCGGTGCGGTACATCAGCGCGCCCGCCGGGCCGTACGGGTTCGCGACGAACCGCGTGGCGGTGAGCCCGGGCCGGTTCAGGTAGCCGCGGGCCAGCCCCGCCCCGGCCAGGTACAGCTCACCCGTCACGCCGGGGGCGACCGGCCGCAGGGCCGGATCCAGCACGTACGCCCGGCAGTTGTCGATCGGACGGCCGATCGGCACCGGAAGCGGGCAGTCGGCGGGGTCGGCCGGCAGCGGGAAAGCGGTGATCACGTGGGTCTCGGCAGGCCCGTAGTGGTTGTGCAGCGTCCGGCCCGGGCGACGGGCCTGGAAGCGGCGCACCGCGCCGCCGAGCCGCATCGCCTCGCCGGCCTGCGCGACCAGCCGCAGACTCGGCAGCTCCAGCCCGGCCTCCTCGGCGGCCTCGGCCAGCGCCTCGACCACCAGGTTGGGTGCGAACAGCTCGGCGACCCGGTGCCGGTCGAGCCAGTGCGCGAACAGTTCGGCGCTGCGGCGCTGCTCCTCGGTCGGCACGACCAGGGTCTTGCCGTACAGCAGCGCGGAGAGCACCTCCTGCACCGAGACGTCGAAGCTGATCGCGGTGAACTGCGCGGTGCGGGTGCCGGGTTCGCCGCCGACGGCCTCGTGGTGCCACGCCAGCAGGTTCAGCAGCCCTGCGGCGGGCATCACCACGGCCTTGGGCCGGCCGGTGGAGCCGGAGGTGTAGATGACGTAGGCCGGGTGCCGCGCGTCCACGGCGACGGCCGGGTCGTGCTCCGGCCGCTCCTCTGCCGGGGTGACGGCCGCGAGGTCGTCCAGGACGACGGCCGGCCGGGCGTCCTCCAGCATGTACGCGATGCGGGCGGCCGGGTAGTCCGGGTCGACCGGCAGGTACGCCGCGCCCGTCTTGAGCACGGCGAGGACGGCGACCACCAGCTCGGCGGAGCGCGGCAGCCGCAGGGCGACGACCTGCTCCGGCCCCACCCCGCGCGCGATCAGCGCGTGCGCCAGGCGGTTGGCCCGGCGGTTCAGCTCGCGGTACGTCAGCACGGTGTCCTCGAACACCACCGCCGGGGCCTGCGGGGTCGCCCGGACCTGCGCCTCGAAGAGGGCCGGCAGGCCGTCGGCGGGAACCGGTCGGGCGGTGTCGTTGCGCGCCACCAGCAGCTCGTGCCGCTCCTCGGCGGTGAGGACGTCGATCCGGCTCAGCGGCCGGTCCGGCTCGGCGACCACCGCCGCCAGCAGGCGCAGCCACCGGGCGACCAGCGCCTCCACCGTGGTGTGCTCGAACAGGTCGGTGCTGTACTCGACCCGCCCGACGATGCCCTCGGCCGGCCCGCCGGTGCCGCCGCGCTCCAGCAGGTGGAAGCCGAGGTCGAACATCGCCGTGGGCGTGCGGACCAGGAGGATCTCGGCGCCCAGACCGCTCAGCTCGAACTCCGTGCGGGGCACGTTCTGCAGCGCGAGCAGCACCTGGAACAGCGGCTGACGGGCGAGCGACCGGGACGGGTTGAGGGCCTCGACGACGTGCTCGAACGGCAGGTCCTGGTGGGCGTACGCGCCGAGCGCGTCCTCCCGGACCCGGCCCAGCAGCTCGGCGAACGACGGGTCGCCCGAGGTGTCGGTCCGCAGCACCAGGGTGTTGACGAAGAAGCCGACGAGGTCGTCCAGCGCCTGGTCCGTCCGGCCGGCGATCAGGCTGCCGACCGGGATGTCGTCGCCCGCGCCGAGCTTGTCCAGCACCGCCGCCAGCGCGGCCTGCAGCACCATGTAGACGCTGGCCCCGTGCTCCCGGCCCAGGCGCACCAGTGCGCCGTGCAGTTCCGCGTCCAGGTCGATCGCGAGGTGGCCGCCGGCATATGAGGGTGCGGAGGGGCGGTGGCGGTCGACGGGAAGCCGGATCTGCTCGGGCAGGTCCGCCAGCGTCCGTGTCCAGTAGGCCGTCTGGCGGGCGAACAGGCTGTCCTGGTCGGCCGCGTCGCCAAGCAGCTGGTGGTGCCACAGGGTGTAGTCGGCGTACTGGACGGGCAGCGGCGCCCACTGCGGTTCCTCGCCCCGGCAGCGCGCCGCGTACGCGGTGGCCAGGTCGGCCGACAATGGGCCCAGCGACCAGCCGTCACCGGCGATGTGGTGGACCACCACCAGCAGCACGTGCTCGTCCGGTGCCGTCTCGAACAGCTCGGCACGCAGGGGTGGTTCGGTGGCGAGGTCGAATCCGCGCGCCGCGGCCGCCACCAGCAGCTCCGGCAGGTCCGTCCCGCCGGTCCTGGTGACCGGCAGCCGCGGCCGGACCGTCCGCGCGTCCAGCACGTCCTGGTACGGCACCCCGTCGACCTGCGGGTAGACCGTGCGCAGGCTCTCGTGCCGGTTGACGACGTCAGCCAGCGCCTCCTCCAGGGCCGCCCGGTCCAGTGGGCCGGAGAGCCGCCACGCCAGCGGCATGTTGTAGACCGAACCGGCGCCCTCCAACTGGTCCAGGAACCACAGCCGGCGCTGCGCGAAGGACAGCGGGACCCGGTCGGGCCGGTCAACGTGGCGCAGCGCGAGCCGCGCCTGGCCGGCTCGGCCGAGTCCGGCGGCCAGCCCGGCCACCGTCGGCGTCTCGAACAGGCTGCGCAGTTCCAGTTCGACGCCCAGGGTGGCACGCGCCCGGGCCACCAGCCGAGTCGCCAGCAGCGAGTGTCCGCCGAGCTCGAAGAAGTCGTCGTCGACCCCGACCTCGGCCACGCCCAGCACCTCGGCGAACACCTCTGCGAGGACGTGTTCCTCCAGTGTGCGCGGGGCCCTGCCGGTCCTCGGCGCGGTGCGGACGGGTGCGGGCAGCGCGCGCCGGTCCAGCTTGCCGGTGGCGGTCAGCGGCAGGCTCCCCAGGGGCACGAAGGCAGCCGGGACCATGTAGTCCGGCAGTCGCTCGCGCAGGTGGGCCCGCAGCTCGTCCGGCCGGAGTTCCGCCCCGGCGACGGCCACCGGGTAGGCGACCAGCCGCACGTCCCCTGCGCGGTCCTCCCGGACGGTCACCGCGACCTGGGCGACCTGCGGATGTTCCGCCAATGCCGCCTCGATCTCGCCGAGTTCGATCCGGAAGCCGCGCACCTTGACCTGGTCGTCGGTCCGGCCGAGGAACTCCAGGTTCCGGTCGGCGCCCCAGCGCACCAGGTCGCCGGTGCGGTACATCTGCGTACCGCGCGGACCGAACGGGTCCGCCACGAACCGTGCCGCGGTGAGCGCCGGCCGGTTCAGGTAGCCGCGGGCCAGGCCCGCGCCGGCGAGGTACAGCTCACCCGCCACGCCCGCGGGCACGGGCTGCAGCGTGCTGTCGAGGACGTACAGCCGGATACCCCCGAGCGGCCGGCCGATCACCGGGCGCGGACTCGATTCCAGCGGTGCGACGACGGCGTCCACCGTGCATTCGGACGGCCCGTAGTAGTTCAGGCAGGACACGCGGTCGACGGCCCGCAGCCGCTCCCACAGCTGGTCCGGAACGGCCTCCCCGCCCATCGAGACCACCGCGGGACGGCGCCCCGGGTCGTCCAGGAGCCCCCGTCCGACGAGCACTTGCAGATAGGACGGGGTGGCGTTGACGTAGTCCAGGCCGGCGCGCTTGACGTAGTCGACGAAGGCGTCCGGGTCGGACCAGGTCGCCTCGTCCAGGACGTGCAGCTCGTGGCCCGCGTACAGGCTGGACAGCTGGTCGCAAGAGGCGTCGAAGGACACCGAGGTGGTCAGCCCGATCCGCAGCCGCTCCTTCGTCCCCCGGGGGAACAGCAGCGGACGCTGGCTGACGAACAGGTTGAGCAGGCCGCCGTGGGTCGACACCACGCCCTTGGGCCGGCCGGTGGAGCCGGAGGTGTAGATCACGTAGGCCGGGTGCCTCGGTTCGACGGCCACCAGGGGGTCCGTCGCGGGGCAGTCGGCCACCAGCGCGGCTGTCGCCGGGTCGTCGAGCACCAGCCACCCGGCCGGGCGGGCCTCCGGCAGCCGGTCCCGGGTCCGGGCATCGGTCACCACCAGGACCGGGCCGGCGTCGTCCATCATGTGCCCGATCCGCGTGGCCGGGTACTCGGGATCGACCGGGACGTAGGCCGCCCCGGTCTTGAGCACCGCGAGGATCGCCACCACCAGCTCGGCCGACCTCGGCAGGGCCACCGCCACCATCCTCTCCGGCCCCGCGCCCCGCACGATCAGGGCGTGCGCCAACCGGTTCGCCCGCTCGTCCAACTCCTCGTACGTCAGCGAGACGTCACCGCACACCAAGGCCACCAGGTCCGGCGTCGCCCGCACCTGTGCCCGGAACAGCTCCGGCGCGCTCGCGGCCGGAAGCTCCACCTCCGGTCCGGTGCCCAGTGCCGTCAGCTCATCGCGCTCCTCCGCGGAGAGAAGGCCGTACCGGCTCAGCCGCCGCTGCGGGTCGGCGACCGCGGCGCGGAGAAGTCGCTCCAGGCGCCCGAACATCGTCTCGACGGTGGCCGGGTCGTAGAGGTCGTCGGCGTACTCGACGATCCCGTCGATTCCCTCCGGGGAACCGTCCCGCGCCTGCCGCTCGGACATGGTGAAGATCAGGTCGAGTTTGGCGGTGGTCGTCGCCAGGGGCATGTCGTCGACGTGCAGCCCGGGCGGGGCGAAGTCGGCCCGGGGCGCGTTCTGCAGCGCCAGCATCACCTGGAACAGCGGGTGGTGCGCCAGCGACCGCGCCGGGTTGAGGGCTTCGACCAGGTGCTCGAACGGCAGGTCCTGGTGGGCGTACCCGGCCAGCGAGGTGTCCCGGACCCGCGCCAGCAGCTCGGCGAAGGTCGGATCGCCCGAGGTGTCGGTGCGGAAGACCAGGGTGTTGACGAAGTAGCCGACCAGCTCGTCCAGTGCCTGGTCGGTCCGGCCGGCGACCGGGCTGCCGACCGGGATGTCGTCGCCCGCGCCGAGCTTGCTCAGCAGTGCCGCCAGTCCGGCCTGGAGGACCATGAACAGACTGGTGCCGTGTTCCCGGGCGAGCTCGCGCAGACCGCGGTGCAGCTCCGCGTCCAGTCCGACGTGCACGAAGCCGCCCCGGTGCGAGGCGACCGCCGGGCGGGGCCGGTCGGCGGGCAGCTGGATCCGCTCCGGGAGATCGGCCAACTGCCGTGTCCAGTAGGCCGCCTGGCGGGCGAGCAGGCTGTCCGGCTCGGCGGATCCACCGAGCAGCTCGTGCTGCCAGAGGGTGTAGTCGGCGTACTGGACCGGCAGTTCCTCCCACTGCGGTTCCTCGCTGCGGCAGCGCGCCGCACAGGCGGCGGTCAGGTCCTGCGCGAGCGGACCCATCGACCAGCCGTCACCCGCGATGTGGTGGAGCACCACCTGGAGCACGTGCTCGTCCGGCGCCAGCTCGAACAGGTCGACCCGCAGCGGCGCATCGCCCGCCAGGTCGAACGGCCGGTCCTTCGCCGCCGCCATCAGGGCGGGCAGCTCGGCCTCGGTGGTCCGGCTCACGAGCAGCCGCGGGCGGCCCGCCACGACGTCCAGCACCTGCTGGTGCGGCACGCCGTCCACCGCCGGGAAGACGGTGCGCAGGCTCTCGTGTCGCCCGACCACGTCCGCCAGGGCGGCCTCCAGGGCCCGCCGGTCCAGGGCCCCGGACAGCCGCCAGGCCAGGGAGATGTGGTAGTTGGCGCCGGCGCCCTCCAGCTGGTGCAGGAACCACAGCCGCCGCTGCGCGAACGACAGCGGGATCACCTCGGGGCGCTCGCGCCGTACCAGGGCGGCCTGAGCCGGTCCGGCCGCCGCCAGGGCGGCGGCCAGGCCGGCCGGGGTCGGCGCCTCGAACAGGGTCCGCAGCGGCATCTCCACGCCGAGCGTCGCGCGGATCCGGGCGGCCAGCCGGGTGGCCAGCAGCGAGTGCCCGCCCAGATCGAAGAAGCCGTCCTCGACGCCGACCGAGGTCGCGCCGAGGACCTCGGCGAACAGCTCACACAGGACCTGCTCCTGCGGGGTGCGCGGCGCGCGGCCGGTGCCCGCGGTGGCGAGGTCGGGAGCGGGCAGGGCCCGGCGGTCCAGCTTGCCGTTGGCGGTCAGCGGCAGCGCGTCCAGCACCACGAAGGCCGACGGCAGCATGTGCTCGGGCAGCCGCCCGGCCAGGTGCGCGCGCAGGTCGGCCGCGCGCGGTGCGGTGCCGGTGGCGGGCACCAGGTAGGCGACCAGCCGGGTGTCGTCGGCCCGGTCCTGCCGGGCCAGCACGGCGACCTGGGCGACGCCGGGGTGCGCGGCGAGGGCCGCCTCGATCTCGCCGAGCTCGATCCGGAAGCCGCGCACCTTCACCTGCTGGTCGGCCCGGCCGACGTAGCGCAGGCTGCCGTCCGCCGCCCGGCGCACCACGTCGCCGCTGCGGTACATCCGGGAGCCGGCCGGCCCGAACGGGTCGGCCACGAACCGCCCGGACGTCAGACCCGGCCGGTTCAGGTAGCCGCGCGCCAGGCCCGCGCCCGCGACGTACAGCTCGCCCGCGACGCCCGGGGCGACCGGGCACAGGCCGCCGTCGAGCACGTACGCCCGCAGGTCCGGGATCGCCGTGCCGATCTGGCCGGCCGGGGTACCGGACCGGTCGAGTGCCGCGTGGGTGACGTGCACCGTGGTCTCGGTGATGCCGTACATGTTGACCAGCCGCGGCGCGTCGTCCGGGTGCCGCTCGTACCAGCTCGCGAGGCGGGCGGGCTCCAGCGCCTCGCCGCCGAACACCACCGTGCGCAGGGCGAGTTCACGGCCGGTCCCGGGCGCCTCGGCGTCCGCCTGGATCAGCTGGTGGAAGGCGGACGGCGTCTGGTTGAGCACGGTCACCCGCTCGCGGGCGAGCAGTTCCAGGAACCGGCCGGGCGAGCGGCTGGTCTCGTGGTCCACGACCACCAGCCGGCCGCCGTGCAGCAGCGCGCCCCACAGCTCCCACACCGAGAAGTCGAAGGCGTAGGAGTGGAAGAGCGTCCAGACGTCCTCGGCGGAGAAGCCGAACAGTTCCCGGGTGGTGTCGAACAGCCGCACCACGTTCCGGTGCGGGACCACGACGCCCTTGGGGTCGCCGGTGGAGCCGGAGGTGTGGATGACGTAGGCGGGGTGGGCGGGGTCGACCGCGACCTCCGGGTCGGTGTCCGGCTGTCCGTCCAGGTCGGCGGTGTCCAGCAGCAGCCGGTCCACGCCGTCCGCTCCGGGCAGGTCGCCGGTCCGGCCGGTCGTCACGAGCAGCGCGGGCCGGGCGTCCTGGAGCAGGTAGGAGATCCGGGCCGCGGGGTACTCCGGGTCCACCGGCACGTACGCGGCGCCGGCCTTGAGCACCGCGAGGATCGCGACCACCAGCTCGGCCGAGCGCGGCAGCGCCACCGCCACCAGCCGCTCCGGCCCCACGCCCCGGCCGATCAGGGCGTGTGCGAGCCGGTTGGCCCGGGCGTTCAACTCGCCGTAGGTCAGGGCGACTTCGCCGTCCTTGAGGGCGACGGCGGCCGGGTTCGCCCGGACCTGCCGCTCGAAGAGCGCGGGGATGCCGGTCTCCGGCAGCTCGCCGTCCCGGTCTTCGCCGGCCGTCAGCAAGGCGCTCAGCTCGTCGGCGGACAGCACGTCCACCCGGCCGATCCGCCGGCCGGGGTCGGCGACCACGGCCCGCAGCAGTCGCAGCCACCGCTCGACGATCCCGGCGGCGGTGGCCCCGTCGAACAGGTCGGTGCTGTACTCCAGGACGCCCGAGAGGCCGTCGGGCTGCTCGGCCAGGACGAAGGTCAGGTCGCACTTGGCCGTCCCGGTCTGGACCAGATCGGTCGCCACCCGCAGCCCCGGCAGCTCGAACGCGCCGAGCGGAGCGTTCTGCAGGGCGAGCATGGTCTGGAACAGCGGGTGGTGCGCCAGCGTCCGGGACGGGTTCAGTGCCTCCACCAGCTGCTCGAACGGCACGTCCTGGTGCGCGTACGCGGCGAGCGCGTCGGCGCGCACCCGGCCGAGCAGTTCGGTGAAGGACGGGTCGCCCGACAGGTCGGTGCGCAGCACCAGGGTGTTGACGAAGAAGCCGACCAGGTCGTCCAGCGCCTCGTCGGTGCGTCCGGCGATCGGCGTTCCGATCGGGACATCGGTACCGGCGCCGAGCTTGCCCAGCAGCGCGGCCAGCCCGGCCTGGAGCACCATGAACAGGCTGGCCCCGCCGTCCCGGGCGAGCGCGCGCAGGCCCTGGTGCAGCTCGGCGTCGATCCGCACCGGCAGCTGGGCGCCCCGGTAGGACATCGCCGTCGGCCGGGGCCGGTCGAACGGCAGCTCCACCTGCTCGGGCAGGTCCGCCAGCTGCGCGCGCCAGTAGGCGAGTTGGCCGTTCAGCAGGCTGTCCGGGTCCGAGCCGTCGCCGAGCAGGTCCCGCTGCCACAGGGCGTAGTCGGCGTACTGGACGGTCAGCGGCGCCCAGTCCGGTTTCGCGCCCTCGGCGCGGGCCGCGTAGGCGGTCGTCAGGTCCTGCGAGAGCGGCCCCGTCGACCAGCCGTCACCGGCGATGTGGTGCACCACCAGGAGGAGCACGTGCTCCTCCCGTCCCAGCCGGAACAGTTCGGCGTGCAGCGGCGGCTCCGCGGCGAGGTCGAATGCGCGCCGGGCCGCCTCGGCCAGCCGGTCCGGCAGGTCACGCTCGCCGACCTCGGTCATCCGCAGCCGCGGCCGGGCCGCGTCGGGGTCCAGCACCCGCTGGTACGGCACGCCGTCGACCGCCGGAAACACCGTGCGCAGGCTCTCGTGCCGCTCGACCAGGTCCGCGAGGGCGGCCGCCAGGGCCCGCTGGTCCAGCTCTCCGGACAGCCGCAGCGTCAGCGGGATGTTGTACGTGGCGCTCGGGCCCTCCATGCGGTGCAGGAACCAGAGCCGGCGCTGCGCGAAGGACAGCGGGACCGTCCCCGGCCGCTCCCGCCGTCCCAGGGCCGGCCGTGCCCGGCCGGCGGCGTCCACCGCCGCCGCCAGCTCCGCCACCGTCGGCGCGTCGAACAGGTCGCCCAGCCGCAGTTCCACGCCGAGGATCGTCCGCGCCCGAGCGACCAGCCGGGTGGCCAGCAGCGAGTGCCCGCCGAGGTCGAAGAAGCTGTCGTCCAAGCCGGGCTCGGACACCCCGAGGACCTCGGCGAACAGCCCGACGAGCAGGTGCTCGGTCGCGGTGCGCGGGGCGCGGCCCGGCGTGGCGGGCTGTGACTCGGGCGCGGGGAGGGCCCGCCGGTCGAGCTTGCCGTTCGGCGTCAGCGGCAGTGCGTCCAGGACCACGAACGCCGACGGCACCATGTACTCCGACAGCCGCTCGCGCAGCCGGGCCCGCAGGTCGTCCGGCTGGACGACCTGCCCCGCCGCGGGAACGGCGTAGGCGACCAGCCGGGGTTCCTCCTCGTTGCGCACCGTCACGGCGGCCCGGGCGACCTGGGGGTGTTCGGCGAGCACGGCCTCGACCTCGCCGAGCTCGACCCGGAAGCCGCGAACCTTGACCTGGTCGTCGGTCCGGCCGAGGAACTCCAGGTTCCCGTCCGGGTTCCAGCACACCAGGTCCCCGGTGCGGTACATCCGCGATCCGGACGGCCCGAAGGGGTCCGCCACGAAGCGCCCGGCCGTCAGCACCGGCCGGTTCAGGTAGCCCCGGGCCAGTCCCGCGCCCGCGATGTACAACTCACCCGGCACGCCGGTCGGCAGCGGCCGCAGGGCGCCGTCGAGCACGTGCAGCCGGGCGTTGGTGACGGGTCGGCCGATGACCGGGCGCGGGCTCGAACCCACCGGCGCGACCACCGAGTTGACCGTGCACTCGGACGGCCCGTAGAGGTTGAGTCCGCGAACCCCTCCGGCCTCCCGCAGGTCCGCCCAGAGCTGCTCGGGGACGGCCTCGCCGCCCGCCGCGACCAGCGTCGGCCGCCACTGCGGATCGCTCAACAGCCCGTGCGTGACCAGGACCCGGAGGTAGGACGGGGTGGCCTCGATGTAGTCGAGCCCGCAGCGCGCGGCGTAGCCGACGAAGGCGTCCGGGTCGGTCCAGGTCGCGTGGTCCAGAACGTGCAGCTCGTGGCCCCCGAACAGGGCGAGCAGCTGGTTCAGGGAGGCGTCGAAGGACACCGACGTGGTCAGCGCGACCCGCAGCCGCTGCCGTCCGTCGAGCACCGGCCGGAACATGGCCTGCCGGTGGTCGGTGAGCAGGTTCAGCAGGCCGCCGTACGTCGGCAGCACGCCCTTGGGCCGCCCGGTGGAGCCGGAGGTGTAGATGACGTACGCCGGGTGTGCCGGATCGACGGCCACCCTCGGGTCCGTATCCGGCAGCGCGTCCAGGTCGGCGGTGTCAAGCACCAGCCGGTCGACGGAGCCCGCCTCGGGCAGCCGCTCGCCGCTGCGGGCGTCGGTCACCAGCAGCGTCGGCCGCGCGTCGTCGAGCAGGTACCCGATCCGGGCGGCCGGGTACTCCGGGTCGACCGGGACGTACGCCGCGCCGGTCTTCAGCACCGCGAGGATCGCCACCACCAGCTCGGCCGAGCGCGGCAGCGCCACCGCCACCAGCCGCTCCGGTCCGGCGCCGCGGGCGATCAGGGCGTGCGCCAGCCGGTTCGCGCGCGCGTCCAGCTCCGCGTACGTCAGCGAGACGTCCCCGCAGACCAGCGCGACGACGTCCGGGGTCGCCCGCACGTGCTCCCGGAACAGCTCCGGCAGGCTCGCGGCCGGGACCGCCGCCGCCGGCCCGCTGCCGACGGCCGCCAGCTCGCCGTGTTCCTCGGCCGTGAGCAGCTCGATCCGGCCCACCAGGTCGTCCGGGTCGCAGTCCGCGAGGGTGTCGAGCAGCAGGAGCAGCCGCTGCCGGTGCGCGGCGAGGTCGTCGTCGCCGTACGCCTGCGGTGCGCCGTGGAGCCTGAGGAGCGGGGGGTTGCCGTCCCGGTAGTCGAACACCCAGACGGCGAGGTCGGTGGTCGAGCCCGACACGAAGTGGTGCACGGAGGCGGGGTGCCCGGCGAAGCTCGGCCTGGAGTTGAAGGCCATGATGTTGACGATCAGCGGGAACGCCGTCCCGATGCCGCCGGGCGCGCCGAGGTCGCGCAGCAGGTCCTCACTGCGGTAGCGCTCGTGCGCGACGGCCGCCTCGACCTCCCGTGCCGTCTGGGCGACGAGCTCGCGCCACGACATGTCCGGCCGCACCGTCATCCGCAGCGGCACCACGTTGGACATCGTGCCGGGCACGGCCATCAGGTCGCGGTCGGCGCCCCGGCGGGCGGTGACGGGCAGGGCGAGCACCACGTCCTGGGCGCCGGTCAGCCGGTGAGCGTAGAGCGCCGTCGCCGCGATCAGCAGCCGGGACCACCGGACGCCGACCCGGCCGGCCGCCGCCCGCAGGGCGTCCGGGCGCCGCAGTTCCCGTTCCTCGGCCAGCCGGAGGGCGAGGTTGGGGTCGGTCGGGGAGGCGCCGGTGAGCCGGGTGGGGGCGGGCCGGTCCGCGAACCGCTCCGTCCAGTAGGCGCGGTCGGCGGCGAAGTCGGTGGACGAGCGGTAGGCGGCGTCGCTGTCGACCAGGTCCCGCAGGGAACCGAACGGGGACGGCGGCACGGCGCCGCCCCCGGCCAGCGCCGAGTACACCTCGCCGACCCGCTGCCGGACCAGCGAGCTGCTCAGCGCGTCCAGCACCACGTGGTGGTAGTTCAGGTACCAGAGGTACTCGGTCGGTGACAGCCGGATCAGCGCGTGCCCGAACAGCGGGTCGCGGGAGAGGTCCAGCGGGCGCAGCAGGTCACGTTCCATCCACTCCCGGGCCGCCGCACGGGGGTCGGGCTCCCCGCTGAGGTCGAGGTGCGCCGGCGCCCAGTCCCAACTCTCCCGGAGGACCTGGCGCGGGCCCTCGCCGTCGTCGAGGAAGCTCACGTGCAGGGCGTCGGCCTCGTCGACCACCCGGCGCACCGCGGTCTCGAACAGCTCCCGGTCCACCGGCCCGTGGATCTCCAGGCACTCACCGACGCGGTAGCCCGGGATCGGGTTCCGGGACCGCTGTTCGGCGAGCCAGATCTCGCGCTGGGCCGCTGTCAGGGGAAGGGTGTCGCCATCGCGACGGGACATGGGGGTACCTCCGAGAGTGTGGGCAGGCGTGGTCGCAGGGCGCGCCGGAGCACACCGATCGCGGTGACGTCACGCGGTGGGTGCTCAGGTGGCGCGGCTGCTGCGGTCAGGCGGCGAGTTCGCCGGCCTGGAGCTGCCAGAGGGATGCGTAGAGTCCGTGCTGGGCGAGGAGTTCGTCGTGGGTGCCCTGTTCGGCCACGACGCCGCCCTTGTCCATGACGTAGATCCGGTCGGCGTGGCGGACGGTGGAGAGCCGGTGGGCGATCACGACCATGGTCCGCTCGGCGGCGAACCTCCGGAGCGTGCGCTGGATGGCGGCCTCGGTCTCGTTGTCCACGGCGGAGGTGGCCTCGTCGAGGATCACGACCGGCGCGTCCTTGAGGATCGCCCGCGCCAGGGCGATCCGCTGCCGCTGGCCGCCCGAGAGCGCGGCGCCGCGTTCGCCGATCAGGGTGTCGTAGCCGTCCGGCAGCGTCGCGACGAAGGCGTGCGCCTCGGCCATCATGGCCGCCTTGACCACGGCCTCGTCCGAGGCGCCGAAGCTGCCGTAGCGGATGTTGTCGGCGATGCTGCCGTCGAAGAGGAACGGGTCCTGGGCGACGAACCCGACCGCGTCCCGCAGGTCCCGGCGCGGCAGGTCGCGCACGTCGCGCCCGTCGAGCAGCACGGCACCGGACTCCGCGTCCTGGAAGCGCATCAGCAGCTTGGCGACGGTCGTCTTGCCGGAGCCGGTGGCGCCGACGAGGGCGGTGACCTGGCCTGCGGGAATGGTCAGCGAGAGGTCCTCCAGCACCGGCGGGCGGCCGGGGTAGGCGAAGGTCACGTCGTCGAGGACGATCTCGCCCCGCACCTTCCCGGTGTCGAGCGGTCCGCCGGTGCCCTCGGCCTCGACGGGCAGGGCCCGCAGGTGGTGGACCCGGTCGTAGGCGGCGAGCGTGCGCTGGTACTGGTCGACGATGCCGCCGAGTCGGTTCATGCGCAGCAGCACCATCTGGGGCAGCCCGATCAGCGGGCTGAACACCTCGAACGGCAGGCTGCCGTTGAGCACCGACCGGCCGCCGATCAGCAGGGTGCCGGCCATCGAGCTGGTCGTGCAGACCCGGACGGTCTCGACGTGGCGGATCGTGCTCCGGTCGGTCCGCTCGTTGCTCTCCTGGGCCGCCGCGCTCAGCCGGTCGATGCGCTCGGCCTCGTAGTCCTCGGTGCAGAAGCTCTTGACGGTGGCGCCGGCCTCCAGGCTGTTGACCAGTTGGCTGTGCAACCTGGCCCGGTTCTCACCGGAGACGGCGTAGTCGGCCGTGACCTTCTCCTGGTAGCGGAGCGACAGCCAGGCGATGACCGGGATGGGCAGGAACGCGATCCAGGCGATCTGCGGTGCCAGCAGGAGGAACACCGGCACCAGGATGGCCAGGCTGGTGCCCAGCTGGAGCACGTCGTTGGCCGAGGTGGTGAAGAAGGCGCCCAGCTGGCGGACGTCGTCGGTGAGCACGCCGGCGATCCGGGTGGTCCGTTCGCCTTCCAGGTGCCGCAGTTCGAGGTGCTGGACGTGGTCGTACGTGCGGCTCCGCCAGTCGTGCTCGATGTCCTGGCCGAGTCGGCGCCACTGGAGGTTCGAGGAGTAGGAGAGGCCCGCGACGGCGGCACAAGCGACGGCCACCAGCCCTGCCAGGCCCCAGAGTTGGGCGGACGCGGTGGTCAGACCGATGCGGACCAACGGCGCGGCCTCGCCCTTGATGAGGACCAGAGCCGTCCAGCCGAGGAAGGTGGCGAGCGCCATCTCCGAGACCTGGCAGGCGACCGAGAGCGCGGAGGCGCGGAAGAGGCGGCGGCGGTGCGGTCCGACGACCTCCAGCAGGCGGTGGCGTTCGGTTCCGGTCCCGGCCGGCTCGCCGGCCGTGTCGGCCGTTCCGCGCCAGGCCTTCCGAAGGACGGCCACGGTCGCGGTCGCGACCCCGCCGAGTGCCACCAGTTGCCTGCTCAGCGCCGACCCCCGGATCAGCGCGACGCCGGCCGCAACCCCGCCGCCGACGGCGAGGACCGGTCGCACGACGAGGCCGCGGTCCGGGCGCGGGGCCGGTGCGGCGGGCCGCGCCGACGCCGGACTCACCGTCCCGGTCGGCCCCTGCGCGACCAGGGCGACGGCCCTGCGGACGATCCGGCCGACGTCCGCGGCGCGCACCCGTGCGTCGTGCCGGACGAGGACTCCACCGGTGACCGGACTCGCCTGTGCCTCGGTGATCCCGGGGACGCGCCGCAGGGCGGCGGCGAGGATCTCGGCCGTCCGGGGCCGTCCGAGGACCGGCTTGACGTCCCAGCGCTGGCGCCCCGGGATGACCGAGCGCGGGCGCACGTCCGAATCCACGGGAAGGTTCCCGGCTGCTGCGGCCAGCAGAGATGGCATGTGTACGATCACCTGTTTGCGGAGGTCACGGATGGACCGTCATTGGGCATGACGGAGCACCGCGACAAATGGAAAGTCTGAAGGGGAAAGCGATACGGCCGACAGGGCGGCGGTAGCTGCTCGGGCACATCTTCCGAGACCGGTCGAAACATGCGCCCGAGCGACTGATCGGTCCGCGGGGCGGAGCGTCAGGGAGTCTTGCCGGCGCCGACGGTCGCGGTCGCGCGGATCTTCGGGGCCCTCGACTCGTGCTCGACCCGGTGGACGGGCTCGGTCTTCTCCTTGTGCGGGACGGGGCCCTCGGCGGCCCGGTGGTGCTCGTCGGAGGTGATCTGCGCGGCCACCATGTCGGCGGCCACCTCGGCCGCGAGGTCGTGGATTCCCTCTCCGGCCTCATGGGCCGCCTTCTTCACCTCCATGGCGATGCCGACGGACGTCTTGACGACGCCACGGACCAGCGGCTTGAGGAGCCGCTTGGCCAGCGGCGCGACGATGAGGCCGATCAGGAAGGGCGGTACTACGGGCGGCATGATGCTCCAACCTCTCTACGCAGACGGATGACAGGGGACCCCGGGGGCACTGCGAACTCCGGAGCACACACAACAGGGCGGACGGAAGCACCCATGTCCGAAATTCTTCGTTCCCGTGCCGGATTCCCTGCTGGGCCGAAAATTCCTCTGGGGTCCACCGCCCGCTCTCTGGCCACCGTAGTCGAGCCAGGTCCACCGAGAGCAAACGTCCTTGGCGGAATTCACCCGTGCGAGTGCTTTAAATCCAATCCGCCTCCACGGGTTGGAATATGCATACTCACCAAATAAGCCAATTATCCTATTTAAATATCAGGTCCCGTCCTGGGCCCCTCGTTCCACCCGTCGGCGCAACACGGGGAACGGCAGCCCGCCACCACCCAGCACGGCCTCGTGGAAGGTCCGCACCTCGAAACCGGCCCCCTTCTCGGCCTCCGCCCGGGCCCGCAACCGAACGAACTCCAGGTAGCCCGCACGGTAGGACAGCGCCTGCCCGGGCAGGTCCGTCGAGTACCGCAGCAGGTCCGAGGCGATCTGGCCGTCCGCCTCGGTGGAGTTGGCGCGCATGAAGTCCCGGGCCTGCTCCAGGCTCATCGTCCCGAGGTTGAGCCCGGTGTCCACGACGAGGCGCTGCGCGGTGAATCGCTCCTGCGCAAGGCGCCCGTAGGCGTCCCAGGGGTCGTCGTAGAGGCCCATCTCCCAGCCGAGGCCCGCCGCGTACTCGGCCCAGCCCTCGTTGAAGGCGCCGAACTCGGCCACCTCACGACGCAGTTGCGGCAGCACGCGGTTCTCGGCCTGCCGGGCGAGGTGGAAGTGGTGCCCGGGGGCCAGCTCGTGGTGGATCAGGGAGGCCGCGCCGATCAGCGAGCGCCCTTCCAGACCGGAACCGTTGTAGCGGTAGCGCCCGATCGGGGCGGCCGGAGTGGGCAGCTCGTAGTACCCGAAGGTCATCCCCGCCTCCAGCGCCGGATCCAGCCGCGCCAGTCCGTACGGCGCGGCCGGCAGCACCGCGAACCAGCGCGGCAACAGCGGGGCGAGCCGGTCGAGGTAGCCGCGGTAGCGGGCCTCGACCTCCTCGGGAGTCCGCGCGTAGAGCCGGGGCTCGGTGCGCAGCCGCTCGTGGAACTCCCCCTCCGGGCCGTGGAATCCGAGGGCGGCTCGGGCCTCCCGCATCCGCTCGGCGAGCTCCCGGCACTGCTCCCGGCCGAGCTCGTGGAGCCGCTCGGGCGGCGTGTCGCCCCCGCTGTGGATCCGGACGAACTCCCGGTACGCCTCCTCCCCGCCTTCGTACCGGGCCCAGCCGACGGCCCGCGGCGCCTCGCGCAGGTAGCCCGGGTCGTCGAGGACGGCGAGCAGGCCGTCGAAGGCCGGCAGCAACTCGGCTTCCACCAGCCGCCGCACGCCGCTCCGGACCCGTCCGCGCTCGGCCGGCCCGAACTCACCGAGCCGGGCCTCGTCCACCTCCACGCGCTCCGCCACCGACGCCCGCAGGCCCGCGAGGGTGGCGCGCACCCCGGGCAGGGCCGGAGCGGGCACCCGGAAGCCGCGCGCGGCCTGCCCCGCCGCCTTGTCACCGATCGAGCCGACCACCCGGGCCAGCTCGCGTACCAGCACCAAGTACCGTTCGGCGTCCGCTGGTTCGCCGAACCGGTGGCCCCGCAGGACCACGTCGACGTACTGCGACAGCGGGAACAGCCGGTACGGCGTGGCCGCGGGCGTCAGCCAGTAGCAGCGGTGGGCGCGCACCTCCTGCTCGGCCAACCCCGCGAGGAATCCGACGGTGTCGGCATCGGTACCGGACAGCTCCGCGCCGTCGAGCGCCCGCACCCGGGCCAGCACCTCCTCGGCGAACCGCGCCCGCTCCTCGGCCTCGGCGGGCGACGCTCCGGGGAGCGTCTCGACCGGGAGCCCCTGGCGGACTCTCAGCAGTGGATCGCGCTCCAGCAGGAACTCCCAGTAGCGGTCCGCCAGATGGCTCGCCGCCCGGCCCGGCTCGTTCGTCCTCGCGCTCATGCGGCCAGTGTGGCGGTGCCGGGCCTGCCGCCCTGCCCGGTCGCCCGAAACAGCGGCCTCGGTATCCCCCGAACGGATGAGGCGGCTGGTTTCGCCCCCGGCCCGTGCGGAAGGCGACCGCATCAACCGGAGCCCCGGGATGTCACCGTGCGCACGGACGTTCTGATGAGCTTACTTGTCCCCGGTCGGCGCGCCGGGAGGGTCGGCTGTGCGTGCGCCGCAGCCGGTTCCCGGGATCGCGGCGCCCTCACCCCCCGGACCGCCCGCCGTAGCGTGCTCGGCGACCCCTGCGCCTCCGGCCGCCGCCACACCGCCCCGGAGGTCCTGATCGCGCCCGAGCGGAGCACCGTCGCATGACCGTCACCCAGGACAAGCCCCTGCACCACCACACCGGCGCGGGGTTACCCGCCCCGTTCGCCGTCGCGGGGACCGGGGTGCACCTGCCCCCGACCGTCGTCACCAACGAGCAACTGACCCGCTCCCTCGACACCAGCGACGCATGGATCACCAGCCGCACCGGCATCCGTGAACGCCGCCGCCTGGCCCCGGACCTGGCCACCTCCGACATGTGCGTCGACGCCGCGCACCAGGCCCTGGACGCGGCGGGCACCGCCCCCGCCCAGTTGGACGCGGTGATCGTCGCCACCTACACCTGGGACCAGCCCCTGCCCTCCACCGCGCTGATCGTCAAGGACGCCCTGGGCGCCCACCGAGCCCTGTCCCTGGACGTCACCCAGGCGGCCTGCGCATCCGGCGTCCAGGCCGTACTGATCGCCGCCCACCTCCTCCAGAACCCTTCCATCACCACCATCCTGGTCCTCGCCGCCGACTGCGCCTCCAGGATCACCGACCCCACGGACCGCACCACCGGCGTCTTCTTCGGCGACGCCGCGGCCGCCGTCGTGCTCACCCGCTCCGAGACCGCGGGCGCGGGCCTGCTCTCCTACGACCTGGGTTCCCAGCTCTCCTACGACGTCCAGGTCCCGGCCGGCGGCTCCCGGCTGCCCACCAGCGCGGCCACCCTGGCCGCCGGCGCCCACTACCTGCGCATGGACGGCCGCTCCGTCTGGAACACCGCCACCACCCGCCTGCCCGAGAGCATCACCAGCGCCGCCCGGCAGGCCGGCGTGCCGCTCGACGAGATCCGGCACTTCTTCCTGCACCAGGCCAACCTGAACCTCCTCACCGAAACCGTGAAGGCCATGGGCGTCCCTCAGGACCGCGTCCCCGTCACCGTCGACCGGCTCGGCAACACCGGATCGGCCGGCCTGTTCACCGCACTCCACTCCACCGTCGCCGCGGGCGGCCTGCGACCGGGCGACACCTACGTCCTGTCCGGGATCGGCGCGGGCTTCCAGTGGGGCACCCTCTGCCTCCGGCACGCCTGACCCCGACCACCGTGCCACATTCGAACACTCTTACCGGGCAAGCGAGTTGACTCGCCAGTGGCGGAACTCGGTGGCACCATGACGGCCATGCCCCGTCGTACCCCGCCGCCCTTCCGGACGGCCGCCGCCACCGTCCTGGCCGCCGCACTGACCGTCGCGGTGGCCGGCTGCGGGGGCGCGGCCCGTCCCTCGACGAGCACCCCGCTCGCCGAACACGGGACCGTCCGGATCGCCGCGTCCAGCGAGACGCCGAGCTTCGACCCGTACACGGCCTTCGGCGCGGCCCAGGCCCGCTACGCCTACGACTCGCTGGTCAACGTCTCCGCCGACGCCACCCTGGTCTCCGGCCTGGCCTCCTCCTGGGAGGCCACCACCACCACGGCCGTCTTCACCCTCCGCCCGGGGATCACCTGCTCCGACGGCACCCCCCTCACCGCCACGGCGGTCGCCCGCGCACTCACCTACGCCGGAGACCCGGCCAACCAGCTCGCCGGCGCCCAGACCGTCCTGCCCAGCGTCCCGTACACCGCGAGCGCCGACGACGCGACCGGCACCGTGACGGCGACCACCACCACCCCCTTCCCGTTCCTCACCCGCACCATCGGCCTGCTGCCGATCGTCTGCCCCGCCGGCCTCGACCGGCCCCGGACGCTGGACCGCTCCACCCGGGGCACCGGACCGTACGTGCTGACCCACTACACCCCGGGCGGGCCGTACGAGTTCACCGTCCGCGAGGGCTACACCTGGGGCCCGGCCGGCGCGACCACCGCGGAGCCCGGCCTGCCGGCCCGCCTCGTCATCTCGGTGGTGCCCCAGGCCTCCACCACCGCGAACCTGCTGCTCACCGGGGGCGTCGACATCGCGGACGTGAACGGGCCGGACCGCACCCGGCTCACCGGCCACGGCCTGTCCACCACCGACGTGGCGACCGTCGTCGGGATGACCTTCTTCAACCAGCGCCCCGGCCGGCCGCTGGCCGAACCGGCCCTGCGCCGGGCCCTGGTGTCCGCGCTCGACCGCCAGGGCCTCGCCAACGTCGCCGTCGGCGGCACCGGCACGCCCGCCACCGACTTCGGCGCCGAGGGCGCCGTCTGCCACGCCGACCTCGCGGCCGCGAACCTGCCCGCGCAGGACGCCACCGAGGCACTGCGCGCCGCCGGCTGGACCCGTGGCCCGGACGGCCGGCTGACCAAGGACGGCAAGCCGCTCCGGCTGCGCCTGATCACCAGCCCCGACCTCGGCCCCACGCTGTCACCCGTCGCCGAGCTGATGGCCCGGACCTGGACGGTGCTGGGCGCGGACGTCAAGCTGGTCACCGAGAGCCTGCCCGCGCTCGTCAACGCCATGTACCAGACCGGCGACTTCGACGTCGTGGTCGGCACCTCCCCCGGCTTCGCCCTGCCCGTCGGCTTCATCCCCTTCTTCTCCGGCCCGCCCCCCGCCCAGGGCCTCAACTTCGCGGGCGTGGCCAACCCCGAATACGACGCCCTGGTCGCCCAGGCCCTCCGGGAACCGGACACCGAAGGCTGCGCCACCTGGAACCGGGCCGCCGCCGCCCTCTTCCGATCGGCCGACGCCCTGCCGATCGCCGACGGCCGGAGCAGCGTGTACGGGCGCAGCACCACCTTCGCCACCACCTTCGGCGGCCAGCTCGTCCCCACCAGCATCCGCCTGCACCGATGACCGGGGGAACCCGCGTGACCGTACCCCGCCGTTCGCCGCCTCTGCCGCATCTGCCGCATCTGCCGCGGCACCTCATGCCCCGTCTCCTACGGCACCCGTGGACGGCGTTCCTCGGCCGGCGCACCGCCCGGCTGCTCCTCTCGCTCGGGGTCGTGCTCACCGCATCGTTCGCGATGATCCGCCTGGTGCCCGGAGACCCGGTCCGCGCGGCGCTCGGCGTCGACGCCTCCCCCGCCCTGGTGGCCGCACGCCGGCACCAACTCGGGCTCGACGAACCCTTCCTGGCCCAGTACCGGCACTATGTCGACGGCCTCGTGCACGGCGACCTCGGCACCTCGCTGGTCACCTCGACACCGGTCGCGGAGCTCGTCCGCACCCGGCTGCCGGCCACCCTGGAGATCGCCGGCCTGGCCTTCCTCGTCACCCTGGCCGTCGCCCTGCCCGGCGGCCTGCTCGCCGCCGTCCGCACCCGGGACGGCCGGCATCCGCGCAGCGAACTGGCGTTCACCACGCTCACCGCCGGCCTGGCCGGGATCCCCGACTTCGTCCTGGCCGCCGGGCTCACCGCGCTGCTGGCCGTCGGCCTCCAACTGCTGCCGGTGGCCGGCACGGCGGGCGCCGGGTCCTTCGTCCTGCCGGTCCTCGCGCTCTCCGTGGCGCCCACCGCCGTCCTGGTGCGCATCGTCCGGGTGGAGGCGCTGAAGGTGCTGTCCGAGGACTACCTGCGCACCGCCCGCGGAAAGCGGCTGTCACCGCTACGCCGTTACCTACGGCACGCGGCGCCGAACATGGCCACCGCCGCGCTCACCGTCGCCGGAGGCCTGCTGCCCGCCCTGATCGCCGGCACCGTGCTGGTGGAGAAGGTCTTCGCCTGGCCCGGCATCGGTTCGGCCCTGGCGCAGTCCGTGAGCTCGCAGGACTACCCGGTGATCCAGGCGATGGTCCTGATCCTGGGCACGACCGTCCTGCTCGCCGCGCTCCTGGTCGACGTGCTGCTGGCGCTGCTCGACCCGCGCTCGACGATCCGGGAGAGCTGAGGTGCCGATGCCCCTTCCCACCAGGTACCTCCGCTCGCCCATGGCCTGGGCCGCCACCGCCATGCTGGCCTCTCTGATCGTGCTCGCGCTGGCGGGCCCGCTCGTCTGGGGCGCGGCGGCCGACCTGCCCGACCCCTCGGCGGTGCTCCAAGGCCCCTCCACTGCCCACCCCTTCGGCACCGACAACCTCGGACGGGACCTGCTCGCCCGGGTCCTGACCGCCACCCGGCCCTCCCTGCTGCTCGCGCTGGCCGCGACCGCGATCGGCGCGAGCACGGGCATCCTCCTCGGCGCGTCCACCGCCGTCGTCGGCCCCCGCGCCCGCCGCCTGCTCGCGGCACTGATCAACCTCCTGCTCGCCTTCCCCGCGCTCCTGGTCGCGCTCTTCCTCGCGGTCGTGTTCGGCGCGGGCGCGGCCGGGGCGATGCTCGCCCTCGCCGTCGCCGGTGTACCCGGCTTCGCCCGGCTCGCCCAGACCCTCGCCGCCGCCGTCGCGGGCACCGACCACCTGGCCTCCGCCCGGGTCCTCGGCCTGCGCCGGCACCGGCTGCTGTGGCGGCACGTCCTGCCCAACATCGCCGAACCGCTGCTGCTGAGCGCGACCACGGCGGCGGGCACCTCCCTGGTCGCGCTCTCCGGGCTGAGCTTCCTCGGCCTGGGCGTCCAACCGCCCGGCTACGACTGGGGGCAACTGCTCAACCAGGGGCTCGACCGGATCTACGCACAGCCGCTGCCCGCCCTCGCCCCCGGCCTGGCCATCCTCTACGCGGCGGTGACGTTCCAACTGCTCGGCGAGGTCCTGGCCGGAGGCGCCGCCCGGCGCAACCCGGCGGACCGTACGGACCGTACGCCCCGGCGACGGATCGCGCCGGGTGGGCCGAGTGCGCCGAGCGGGCCGGGTGGGCCGAGCGGGCCCGCCGAGGACGGCCTCGTCCTCCAGGTCGAGGAGCTGAGCGTCGAACTCCCCACCCCGGACGGTGTGATCCGGCCGGTCCGCGGGGTGAGCCTCTCCCTGCGGCCGGGCGAGATCGTCGGACTCGTCGGCGAGTCCGGCTCCGGCAAGTCGCTCACCGCGCTCGCGATCGCCGCCCTGCTCCCCGAACGTGCCCGGGTCTCCCACCGCACCCTCCGGCTGCTCGGCGCCGACCTGGACGCCATGACGCCGAAGCAGCGCGACCAGCACCTCGCGACCGGCCTGGCGATGGTCTTCCAGAACCCGGCCACGGCACTCAACCCGTCACTCCGGATCGCCACCCAGCTCACCGAGGCACCCCGCACCCATCTCGGCACGAGCCGCACCCAGGCCCTGCGCGATGCCGCGGACGCCCTGCAACGGGTGGCCCTGCCCCCCGCCCTGCTACGGTCACGCCCCCACCAGCTCTCCGGCGGCCAGCGCCAGCGCGTGATGATCGCCGCCGGCCTGATGATGCGGCCCGGCCTGATCATCGCGGACGAACCGACGACCGCCCTCGACACCACCGTGCAGCGGCAGATCACCGAACTGCTCTCCGACCTGCGGCGGGACACCTCCGCCGCCGTCCTGTTCATCAGCCACGACATCGCGCTCGTGAGCGGATTCTGCGAACGCGTCCTGGTGATGTACGCGGGCTCCGTCGTCGAAACCCTCCCCGCCGACCGGCTCGCCACCGCCGCCCGGCACCCCTACACCCGGGCCCTGGTCGCCTCGGTACCGGACCTCACCGCGGACCGCGACCGGCCGCTGCCCACCGTGGCGGGCGCGCCGCCCGACCCGATCGCACCCGCCCCGGGCTGCCCGTTCGAGCCCCGCTGCCCGTGCCGGCAGGACCGCTGCGCCCGGGAGGCTCCGCAGCTGGACGACGTCGACGCGCTCCAGCGGGTCGCCTGCTGGTACCCCCCGCCGGCGCCGGCAGAGACGGACCGGGCGACGGAACATACGGAACATCAGGTGGAGGCGGACCCGTCATGACCAGCCTGCGGCTCTGCGACCTCACCGTCCGCCACCACGGCCCGCGCGGCCCCGTCACCGCCGTGGACCGCGTCTCACTGGAGGTCCCGGCCGGCACCACGCTCGGGCTCGTCGGCGAGTCCGGCTCGGGGAAGTCGACCCTGGCCCGCGCGATCGTCGGGCTCGCCCCCGTGCACGGGGGCCGGGTCCTCGTCGACGACCAGGACGTCCGGGTCCGTACCGTCCGTGCCCGGCGCCGGCTCGGCCGCCTGGTCCAGATCGTCCTCCAGGACCCGGACACCGCGCTCGACCCCCGGATGACCGTCCGCCAGACCCTCGTCGAGGCCGCCACCGTCTTCCAGTGGCTCGACCGGCACGCCCGTACCGAGCGCGTCGCCGCGCTGCTCGACCTCGTCGGACTGGACCCCCGGCTCGCCGGCCGCCTGCCCCGGCAGCTGTCCGGCGGCCAGCGCCAACGGGTCGCCGTCGCCCGCGCCCTGGCCGTCGGACCCGGACTCCTGATCGCCGACGAGATCACCTCGGCACTCGACGTCTCGGTACAGGCGTCCGTCCTCAACACGATCCGCGAACTCCGGCAACGGCTCGGCCTGTCCATGCTGTTCATCGGCCACAACCTGCCCGCGGTCTGCTACGTCTCCGATACGGTGGCGGTGATGCAGCGCGGCCGGATCGTCGAAACGGGCCCCACCGACGCCCTCCTGCGCGACCCGCAGCACCCCTACACGCGCGAGCTCCTCGCCGCCGTCCCCCGCCTGTCCGGCCCACCGCCCTCCCGGAGGTCCCGATGACCGTCGACCGACCCGACGCGGTGGTGGTCGGGGCCGGGGTGATCGGCACCGCCGTCGCCCTCGAACTCGCCCGCACCGGACGGCAGGTGGTCGTGGTGGACAAGGCCGGCGCGGCCGGCCACGGATCGACCGGCGCGTCCAGCGCGATCGTCCGGTTCAACTACTCCACCTTCGACGGCGTCGCCACGGCCTGGGAGTCCCTCCACCTGTGGGCGTCCTGGCCCGAGCACCTCGGGCTCACCACCGACCGCCGCCCGCTCGCGGCCTTCCGCCGCACCGGCGCCGTGCTGCTCGACGCGCCCTTCCCCGAACCCGCCGACACCGCGGCCCTGTTCGACCTGGCCGGCGTCCCGTACGAACGGTGGGACACCGCGACCCTGCGCGGGCGCCTGCCCGGGATCGACGCCGGGCGGTACTGGCCGCCGAAGCCCGTGGACGACGACGCCTTCTTCGACGGCCCGGCCGGTGAGCTCGGTGCCCTGTTCACCCCGGACGCCGGGTTCGTCGACGACCCGCAGCTCGCGGCCCAGAACCTCGCCGACGCGGCGGGCGAGCTGGGTGCGCGCTTCCTGTTCCACCGCACCGTGGTGGCCGTCGACCGGCACGCGGACCGCGTGGCAGGCCTCCATCTGGCCGACGGGGCCCGGATCGCCGCGCCGGTCGTGGTCAACGCCGCCGGCCCGTGGTCGGGAGGCCTCAACCGGCTGGCGGGTGTCGGCAGCGACTTCACCATCGGTGTACGCCCCCTGCGCGAGGAGGTCCACCAGATCGCCGCGCCCGACAGCTCCACCACCCGCCTCACCAGCGGCCCCACCGCCCGCCCCGGGCCGGTTCCGGTCGTCGCCGACCTCGACCTCGGCACCTACCTGCGCCCGGTTGCCGGGGGCCGCCTGCTCATCGGCGGCACCCAGCCGGCCTGCGACCCACCGGAGTGGATCGACGACCCGGACGAGGCCGACCCGCGCCCCACCGCCCACCGCTTCCGGACCCAGGTGACCCGCGCGGCCCGCCGCTTCCCCGGGATCACGGTCCCCAGCCGGCCCGTCGGCGTCGCGGGCGTGTACGACGTCGCCGACGACTGGACCCCGATCTACGACCGCACCGCCCTCGACGGCTACTACGTCGCCATGGGCACGAGCGGCAACCAGTTCAAGAACGCACCGCTGGTGGGCCGCTACCTCGCGACCCTGATCGACCTGGTCGAGGCCGGCCACGACCATGACGGCGACCCGGTCCGCTACCGCTGCGAGCACACCGGCAACGTCGTGGACCTGGGCGCGTTCTCCCGCCGCCGCCCCGTCCGGACCGGCTCCGCCCGCACGGTCATGGGCTGAGGGTGCGCAGTTCGCTCACCAGATCCGAGACCACCCCGACCACGAACCCGGGCTCCTCGGTCGGGAAGTCATGGCCGGTTCCCGTCGGCGTGTGCACCACCCGGGACGCGGTCGACGCCGCCAGGTAGCGGGTCCGGGCCCCGAGGTAGAAGCGCGCCATCCGCTCGGCCTCGGCGGCGTCCCCGGCGGCGGCCAGCACCGTCTCCCCGCCCGTGAGGTCGCGGGGTATGACCAGCACCAGCGGCAGGTCGCCGAGGTCCCCGTCGTAGACCACGGTCTCCCAGCCCACCTCCGCCAGGCCGACGGGCGAGAGCTCCGCGAAGATCGACGCGGCGGCGCAGTACTGGCCGGTCCGACTGTCCCGGCCCCGGCCCCGGCCCCGGTGAACACCGAACAGGTGCCGCACCGCCGTCAGCAGGAACTCCCGGCGCATGCCCGCGACCAGCCGATTGGGCGGCGCGAAGGCGATGACCTCCAGGGGCGTCGGATCCAGCAGCACGAGTCCGGCCACCACGTCCGGCCGCCGCCTGGCGGCATTCGCGACCAGCAGCCCGCCGAAGGAATGGCCGACGAACACGTATGGGGCCCGCTCCCCCGCCGCCTCCAGCGCGGCCACCAGCTCCTCCGCCTCGGCCGCCGTCGTCCTCGGGAAGGGCCCGACGTCACTCCAGCCCGAGCCGAACCGGTCGACCAGCACCGAGCGGGTCCGGGCCGCCATCATCGCGTGCAACTGCCCGAACTCCTCGCCCGGCGCGTGCCCGCCCGGCATCCAGACCACCGTCGGCCCATCCCCGGCAACCCCCTCGGCGAGGACGTGCATCCGGCGTCCGCCCACCCCGACCAGCCGCCCCGGCGCCCCGCCCGCCCCCGCGCCCCGGCCGACCAGCACCAGATGCCGCACCGCGCCGACCGCCAATACCACACCCACAGTCACCACTAAGCACCCGAGTGCCACCAGCCATCCCGCACCGCCCCCGACCAGCCCGACCCCCACACCCACCACCAGCACCGCGACCGGCACTCCCGCCCAGTCCCGGCTCAGCGACGCGAGCAGGGCATCCGCCACCCGTCCGTTCCGGCGCATCGGTCCTCCACGGCATCCGAGAGGCGACCTCTCCCCCTGTTCTTCCCCCATCCCCCCACTCCGACGCGCCCACACGAACACACATTCGACATGGCAGGCCCTGCCCGCCCTGCGCCCCACCCACCGCGCGCCCCGCCCCCGTGTCGCTGCCCATCGGAGAGGAGCCGGCCACCAGGCCACATCTCCACAAATGCAAAGAACCCCCATCCGGTTTCCCGGATGGGGGTTCTCTGTGAATGATTGTTCGGCGGCGTCCTACTCTCCCACAGGGTCCCCCCTGCAGTACC